>JBFYLF010000008.1:0-14098 GCA_041305505.1 Methanothrix sp.
CGGAGATATTGAAGTTCTTCAGCACTCCCGCCTGCTCCTTGGAATGGATGAACTCCAGAATATCGGGATGATCGACCCGCAGAGCAGCCATATTGGCCCCCCGGCGCCGGCCTCCCTGCTTGATCACATCGGTTGCGGCATCGAATATGCGCATGAAGGAGACCGGCCCGGAGGCCACCCCTCCCGTAGCCCGCACAACATCATTTCGAGGCCGCAGCCGGGAGAAGGAGAAGCCCGTGCCCCCGCCGCTCTGGTGGATCAGGGCCATGCTCTTGAGGGCATCGAATATGCCCGGCAAGGAGTCCTCCACCGGCAGTACAAAGCAGGCCGATAGCTGCCCCAGCGGCAGCCCGGCATTCATCAGGGTGGGCGAGTTGGGAAGAAACAGAAGGCTCCTCATCATCTCCAGGAACCGGCGGCGGTAATGCTCTACATCGCAGCCGTACCTCTTCTCCGCCA
Source organism: Methanothrix sp. (assembly GCA_041305505.1). Taxonomy (GTDB): domain Archaea; phylum Halobacteriota; class Methanosarcinia; order Methanotrichales; family Methanotrichaceae; genus Methanothrix. The sequence continues at coordinate 460 of JBFYLF010000008.1, forward strand.
GAGCAACATGCCCGGCCACCCGCGAGAGCATTCTCTCGGGCGTCTCAGCGATCTGACCCGCAGAATCGCGGCTGAGATATCTTCTGCGCAAAACCTCCAGAGCATTGGCGGAGAGGTTCAGTCCAGCTCTGTCCGATGCCTCATTCATCTTCCCTCGCATCCCTGTCTCAGATATCATCCAGAATCGATTTAAACATACATGTTCCATAAGAGCTACGGATATACAGCATTAGATAGGATAAATAGGAAGGCAAAGTCTTTCGAATATAATCCAACCGATTAAGTGAGGCTAACTAAGATGAAGATTGCCATTTCAGGAAAGGGGGGCGTGGGCAAGACCACCCTGGCAGGCACCCTCGCCAGGCTCTTCGCCCGCGACGGCTACAACGTCCTGGCCATAGACGCAGATCCAAGCATGAACCTGGGCTCGGCTCTCGGGATAAATGAGCTTCCGAGGCCCGTCACCGAACATAAAAAACTGGTTGAGGAGAGGGCAGGCATGCCCGGCGGCATGTTCAAGATGAACCCCAAGGTGGACGACGTGGTCTCCATGTGCGGCTGCACCGGACCCGACAACGTCAAGCTGGTTGTCATGGGCACCATCGACTCAGGAGGCTCGGGCTGCATGTGTCCCGCCAATGCCTTCGTCAAGGCCCTGATCAGGCATGTCATCGTCCGGGAGAAGGACCTCGTCATAATGGACATGGAAGCTGGGATCGAGCACCTGGGCCGGGCGACTGCCAGGGGAGTCGACGCCATGATCGCAGTGGTCGAGCCTGGGATGAGATCCATTGACACCGTGGAGAGGATAATGCAGCTTGGCAAGGGTATCGGCATCGATAGGTACTTCGCAGTCATAAACAAAGCCGACAATCCCGGCCCCGTGGCTGATAAGCTGGCCCAGATGGGAATACCGGTTCTTGGAACCATACCCTTCGACAAATGCCTGGTGGAGGCGGACCTGGCTGGAAAGCCGCCCATTGATGTCGACTGCCCGGCGGTGGACTCCATCAAGGCCATCAAGGCTAAATTGGAGGAGCTATTCGGCGAGAAAAAGCAGTAAGATTAAGATTAAGATTAAGATTAAGATGCGCTGAGCCCAAGCAAGAGCCCAAGGGAAAAAAAAGAGAAAAGCAGGCTAGAAGGTCAGACTGCCTGCTTTCAGTCCCTCTTTTACTATCGATCCAACCACCCGCGAGCCCGGCCCCATGATCCGGCAGGCCTCTTTAGCCTCGGACTCATCCAGGACTACCAAAAATCCCATGCCCATGTTGAAGGTGCGGTACATCTCCCCCTCATCCACGCCCCCCTGCTCCTGCAGGAAGCGGAAGACCGGCTGCGGCTCCAGTGGGTCTGTAATCTCAAATCCGAGGCCGCTGATGCGCCGAAGCTTGAGCAGCCCCGAGCCGGTGATGTGAGCCAGGCCATGCACATCGCAACTCTTGACCAGCTCGACGATCTCTGGATATATTCTGGTCGGGGTGAGCAGCTCCTCGCCTATGGTATTCTCTCCGCCTGGCATGGAATCGAAGTACGTGTACTTCGACTCGGCTATGATTCGCCGGGCAAGTGTGTATCCGTTGCTGTGCAGCCCCGAGCTAGGAACTCCAACGAGCACATCCCCCTCTCGGATCTTCTCGCCGGTCACAACCTTGTCCTTGTCCACCACTCCTATGGCAGTTCCTGCCAGGTCGAAGCCCCTGATGATCTCAGGCAGGGAGGCAGTCTCCCCTCCGACGATTGTCATATTGGAGATCTCCGCTCCACGGGCGAGACCTATGGCGATCTGGGCGGCTCGCTCCGCTTCGACCTTCTCCACAGCCAGGTAGTCCACAAAGGCTATGGGCTCGGCTCCTATTGCATACAGGTCATTGACATTCATGGCAATGCAGTCGATGCCCACGGTGTCCCACTTGGATATCGCATTGGCTATGAGGACCTTGGAGCCCACGCCGTCTGTCGTCATTGCGAGAGCAAAGCTTCCCATATCCAATAGCCCTGCATAGTGGCCGATCTCTGTCATAGGCGCTCCGAATCCGCTGCGCCGAGCTTTAAGCACCGCCTTCATGGCCTCTATGGACCGGTTCTCCTCGTGAATGTCGACTCCCGATTCTGCGTATGTCAGACGTCTCATGCCTCTCCTCCCAATCCGAACTCGCTGTGCAGCGCTCTTACCGCCCGCTCGGCATCCTTGGAGGAGACCACGAAGGAGATGTTCCGCTGGCCCGATGCCTGGCTGATCATGACCACATTGATATTGGCCTCGCCCATTGCCTTGAAGACCCGCGCAGCGACGCCTGGCGTTCCTGCCATTCCCGCCCCTACCACAGCCAGAGCGCAGACATCGTGATCATGAGCTATTTCCTTGACGAGGTCCCTTGGAAACTCGGCTCGAAGAGCATCCTCTGCCTTCTCGACCTGTCGCTCCTCAATTACCATGGAGATATTCGCCTCTGATGACCCCTGGCTGATCATGACTATATTGATCCCGGCCTTTGCGAGAGCTGTAAAAGCCCTGGCTGCGACACCCAGGGTTCCAATCATGCCTGCCCCCGAGATATTGAGAAGAGCCACATTCTTATGGAGGGTGACAGCCTTGATCACATCAGCCTTGGGAGCGTCGTCATGAACTATCTGAGTGCCGGGAATATCGGGATCGAAGGTGCATTTGACCCGCACAGGTATGCCCTTTCGAATGGCGGGCTCAATCGCCCGGGGATGCAGGACCTTGGCACCGAAGTTAGATAGCTCCATCGCCTCAAGATATGATATGGTCGGAATGGATTTGGCCTCAGGCACAATCTTCGGGTCTGTGGTCATGATTCCGGATGTCTCCTTCCAGAACCATATCTCATCTGCATCGATGGCCGCTCCGATCAGAGATGCCGATAGATCCGAGCCGCCCCGGCCCAATGTGGTAATTGTGCCCTTCTCGTCCTTGGCTATGAACCCCGTGACGACCGGGACGCCCTTGAGGGGCAGCAGCCTCTGAGGGATCTGAGCATAGGTCTTCTCAAGAGGCCTGCTGTCGCCATAGTTGCTGTCTGTGACTATTCCCGCCTCGGATCCCGTGAAGTGGCGGGAAGGTATCCCCATATCCCTCAGCACACCTGAGAGGATCGGCGCAGCCAGCTGCTCACCATAGCTGGATATGTAATCGAGCGAGCGTGCAGTCAGCTCGCCGAGGTAGCATATTCCGATGTAGGCCTTCTCCAGCTCCGAGAGTTTCTCTGATATTGTCTCCTTGATCTCTTTGGCGATCTGTGGATCTTTTATGGCATCGTCTATGGCCTGGTTGTGCCTGTCGGTGATCCTCTCTATGAACTCCATCACATCTGAGACATTTCCATCTTGGGCGGCCTTTCTGGCGCAGGCCAGAAGATCATCGGTTATGCCCTGGAGAGCCGAAGTGACCAGAACTATCTCATTGTCGCGGCAGAAATGGAGGACCAGATCTCCCACATGCCTAAGCCTGCTTCCGTCAGCTACGGAAACGCCACCAAATTTCATTATCAAACGCGCCATCACGAAAACCTTTGCTCTGCTCTCCTCGCATCGATTTAAGCTTTATCCATAATTATAATTTCATTACCGAAATCCACCTCTGAAGTGAGCGGCGGAGGATGCGGTATAAGGGATGGATGATAGGAGAGCACAAACCGCCCTGAAGAGGCCGAAGGCTTAAATAGATTGAATCCGAGGTGTCTGAGTCCTGAGTCAGGATTTGTAATATTTATCTTAAACTTCGCGAGGCGTATTATGGGCAAGAGGAAGAAGATAGCAGAACGTGTGACGACTCTGATGGACAAGCCTGATATGATCAGGAACATCGGAATCGTTGCACATATTGACCACGGCAAGACAACCCTTTCTGATAACCTATTGGGCGGCGCAGGAATGATCTCCATGGAACTGGCCGGCAGGCAGCTATTCATGGATTTCGATCCCCTGGAGCAGGCCCGCGGAATTACCATTGATGCAGCTAACGTATCCATGGTCCACGAGGTAGATGACAAGGAATATCTGATCAATATGATCGATACTCCCGGCCACGTCGACTTCGGCGGCGACGTCACCCGTGCCATGAGAGCTGTGGACGGCGCAGTGGTCGTGGTGGATGCGGTAGAGGGCGCTATGCCCCAGACGGAGACCGTGCTGAGGCAGGCTCTGAAAGAAGGCGTTCGTCCGGTTCTTTTCGTCAACAAAGTGGACCGCATGATCAATGAGCTGAAAGTTGAAGAGAAAGAAATGGCCGAGCGGCTGGGCAAGGTCATCGACAATGTCAATAAGCTCATTTCCGGAATGGATGAAGAGAAATATAAAGCAGGCTGGAAGCTCGATGCGGCCAAGGGAAATATCGCCTTCGGATCAGCTCTTTACAACTGGGCCATCAGCGTGCCCCAGATGAAGAAGACGGGCATCGGCTTTAAGCAGACCATAGACTACTGCCGGGCGGGAAAGATGAAGGAGCTGGCAGAGAAGGTCCCGCTTTACAAGGCAGTAAACGATATGGTGGTCAAATTCCTGCCCAGCCCCATTGAGGCTCAGAAGGAAAGGGTCAAGGTCATCTGGCACGGCGATTGGGACAGCCCCGTAGGAAAGGCCATGGCCACCTGCGATCCCAAGGGCCCGGTAGCTTTCATGATCAATAAGGTCAAGATAGACCCCCATGCAGGTGAGGTGGCCACGGGAAGGCTCTTCTCCGGAACCCTGCATCGCGGCATGGAGCTTTATGTCTCAGGCGTAGTCGATACCAATCGTATTCAGCAGACGGGCATCGTCATGGGCGCGGAGAGAGTGGAGGTAGAGGAGATTCCGGCAGGAAATATCGCGGCCGTCACCGGTCTGCGGGATGCCATAGTGGGCTCCACGATCTCCTCCGAAGAGAACATGACCCCCTTCGAGCAGATCAAGCACGTCTCCGAGCCGGTCATGACCGTAGCCGTAGAGGCCAAGAACACTCGCGACCTGCCCAAGGTGGTAGAGGTTCTGCGACAGATAGCCAAGGAGGACCCCACCCTGCAGGTCACCATCAACGAGGAGACGGGCGAGCACCTCATGGCCGGCATGGGTGAGCTGCATCTGGACGTAACAGTAACCAGGATGCAGCGCGATCGTGGCGTGGAGCTGAAGACATCTCCGCCCATCGTCGTCTATCGCGAGTCCATCGGAGGCCGAGCCGGGCCGGTGGAAGGAAAGTCTCCCAACCACCACAACCGCTTCTATATCGAGTTTGAACCCCTGGAAAAGGGAGTGATCGAGTCCCTGAAAGAGGGCAAGATCAGCATGAAGATGGAGGAAGTTGAGCGACGGAAGATCCTCATCGAGCAGGGCATGGATAAAGAAGAAGCCAAAAGCATCGTCGGCTATTTCGGCACCAATATCCTGCTGAACATGACCAAGGGCATTCAGTACCTGAGGGAGACCATGGAGCTGATCCTGGAGGGCTTCGAGGAGGCGCTCAAGAACGGCCCCATATCCAGGGAGCCAGCCCAGGGCATAAAGGCCAAGATCGTGGATGTCAAGCTGCACGAGGATGCTGTTCACCGCGGCCCCGCTCAGGTCATTCCCGCCGTTCGGCAGGCGGTGCAGGCAGGAATCCTCATGGCCGAGCCGGTCCTTCTGGAGCCCTTCCAGAATGTCTATATACAGGTGCCTCAGGATCAAATGGGTGGAGCTATGTCTGAGATTCAGGGACGCAGGGGCGTCATCCTGAACATGGACAGCCAGGGCGACATGATCATACTCAAGTCCAAGATGCCTGTGGCCCAGATGTTCGGCTTCTCAGGAGCCATAAGGTCGGCGACGGAGGGCAGGGCCCTCTGGTCCTCTGAGTTTGCAGGATTTGAGCCGCTGCCTGCCAATCTGCTGATGGATACAGTCAAGCAGATAAGGACAAGGAAGGGCCTCAAGCCTGAGATGCCAAAACCATCCGATTACCTGAAGGTCGTCTGAAGGTCGACCTTCGAAAAGATTAAACACCAAAGCTGAAATAGTGACAAGACAAGGAGATTGACTATGGCAGATACTAAACCACACCTCAATCTAGCATTCATTGGACACGTCGACCACGGCAAGTCGACTACCGTAGGCAGATTGATGTTTGAGACGGGAGCTGTAGACCCTCACGTCATTGATGAGTACAAGAAAGAAGCTGCGTCCAAGGGAAAGGCGACCTTCGAGTTCGCCTGGGTTATGGACAGCCTGAAGGAAGAGCGCGAGAGGGGCGTTACAATCGACATCGCCCATCACCGCTTCGATACCGCCAAGTTCTACTTCACCGTAGTGGACTGCCCAGGCCATCGGGACTTCGTCAAGAACATGATCACCGGTGCCAGCCAGGCTGATGCTGCTGTTCTGATCGTGGCCGTTCCCGACGGGGTCATGGCTCAGACAAAGGAGCATGTCTTCCTTTCCAGAACTCTGGGCGTCAACCAGCTCATAGTTGCCATGAACAAGATCGATGCCACCACCCCGCCCTACGATGAGAAGAGGTTCAACGAGGTCAAGGATGAGGTAGGCAAGCTTCTCAAGATGGTAGGATACAAGCTGGAGGATATCCCCTTCGTTCCAGTATCCGGCCTGATGGGCGACAATCTTGCAAAGCCCAGCGAGAACCTGAAATGGTACAAAGGCCCGACCCTGCTGGATGCATTGAACAACCTCAAGGTGCCCCAGAAGCCCACCAACCTGCCCCTGCGTGTCCCGGTCCAGGATGTCTACACCATCTCTGGTGTTGGCACTGTGCCCGTTGGTCGCGTCGAGACGGGCGTCATGAGAAAGAACGATAAGATCGTCTTCCAGCCCGCCAATGTGGTTGGCGAGGTCAAGTCCATTGAGATGCATCACGAGGAGGTTCCTGAGGCCTTCCCAGGCGACAACATCGGATGGAATGTGCGTGGCGTCTCAAAGAAGGACATCCGCCGCGGCGACGTCTGTGGATCGGTGGAGAAGCCCCCAAGCGTGGCCAAGGAGTTCAAAGCCCAGATCGTTGTCTTGCAGCATCCGAGCGCCATATCCGCAGGATACACCCCGGTGTTCCATTGCCATACGGCTCAGATCGCATGCACACTGACATCGATCCTGGCAAAGCTGGATCCGAGGTCCGGAGCCGTCAAGGAGGAGAATCCCGCCTTCATCAAGGCAGGAGATGCAGCCATCATCATGGTCACCCCCTCCAAGCCGATGGTCATCGAGCCGGTCAAGGAGATCCCGCAGCTCGGAAGGTTCGCCATAAGAGATATGGGCACGACCGTTGCCGCCGGCATGTGCATCAGCGTGGTACCACGCTGAATTCACTTTTTTGGTGTGAAAACATGCAAAAAGCAAGAATTCGGCTTTCAGGCACGAACCCCTTGATGCTGGACGATATCTGCGGCCAGGTCAAAGGGATTGCCCAGAGGACAGGCGTTCACATGGCGGGACCCATACCTCTCCCCACCAAGAAGATGGTGGTTCCTTGCAGGAAGAGCCCTGATGGCGAAGGGACAGCCACCTGGGATCACTGGGAGATGAGGGTTCACAAGAGGCTCATCGACCTTGATGCCGATGAGAGGGCTCTTCGTCAGCTCATGAGAATCCAGGTTCCCAAGAACGTGAACATTGAGATAGTGCTGGAAAGCTAAAATCAGCGGGTAAGGGGCTACTTGGGTCCCCCAACCTAATTTAATTACAATTTTCCGATCTATCATCAGATGTGGACTCGTAGTATAGTCTGGATAGAATAGAGGCCTCCGGAGCCTCGGACCCGGGTTCGAATCCCGGCGGGTCCGTAAAGTCCATTTTTGCAGAACCAGAAAAGACATTTTAAATGATGATCAACAATCCTCAAATAATTGCGCCATGTTAGCAAGAACCATAGGAGGGAGGCGAGACGAAGATATCTATAATTTTGGCTGCACTGGTAATTTCGTTAATCGGCACGGCTGGGGCAGCTAATTATATGTACGAAAAGGCATCCGTCAAGGGCGTCGGCTATAAGAACGTAGAGATGATCATTTCCACCCAGAACGGCTTTAATGGCCAGAAGATGGTGGAGAAGGAGTCTGGCTCCGGCAATGTCATCACCGAGAGGACGGAGCTGGAGGCGGAGAGGCAACTCAATCACGACTACACCCCGATTGGATCTTTTACAGAGCCATGTCGTGTCGAGCCTGGCCCGGTTGTTGGTCAGGATGGCGTTGTATTTGTCCCCCTAGTCAATTGTCAATGGCCAACTGGAACCCTTTGTCCAATAGACTACATCAACTTCACCAAGGAAGCTGAGTTTGAGTACATGCCCGTCTCTTACCAGACCGGCACATATGACCAGAAGTGGATCGAGAAATTGTGCGTGCAGAACTACAGGATCGGCGCTGTGCTGACGGAGATATACGCTCATGCAGAGCATTTGCAGAAGACCACGGAAACTAAGACCAGAGGCTACGGAATTGCATGGAGCTTATTTAATATAGATAAGCCCCCAATAAATTGGCTGGACAATGCCGCTGACGGAAGTTGCCCTGCCTGCTGCACCGGCGTCTTGGAAGCCAACCTAAAAAGCAATGTCATTGGAGTGGCCCATATAGGATGGATCTCCCGCGATCCTCAGGCGGACAACCAACTCAAAGGTCGTCATGCCGAATATGGCCGCAGCGTCGAAGATCTCACAGGCGTATTCTCCATCGAGAAGTTTATCCAGCTCTGGGGCAACTCTACCTGCGGATCCATCAGCGTCGACTGGCTACCTTGCGCGTGAATATATCCGCGTCTCAGTTCCTATTTTTTGCGGGGATTACACTCCCCTGGAAGTTGATCAGAGATGAAGATGCAGTGTGCTCTTCAGGCATGGACCCTTTTAATTTGCTCTTCAGCCAGGGTTATGTCTGGAAGATCTCTGGCCCTCAGGACCTCCTGCTCATCGATCTTCTTGAGGATAATAGTCCCATCTCCCAGCTGATCCACTGCGATCTTGTCACCTGGGAGCAGATGCAGACCGTATCTGATAGCAAGTGGAAGCCGAATTCTGCCGTTATCATCAATATTGGTAATCAAATCATCCACCCACGACACTCCTTCGTCCCGATTTATAAAAGGCTTATTTTGAGATGAGGTTCATATGAGGTCTATAGATCATGAAAACCGCCCGCCTTCGGACTGATTTCATGCCAATGCGAGCTGCCGGCGCGCGAAGGATCATGATTCTCAGGGTTATGCCTCACACATCTTGAACATTCTCTTAAGAGCCCTTGCCTCCTGCCTTACCAGCGCTCTGCCATGACTGGCTGCCTGGCGAATTGATTTATTTTCAGCAGTCTATTCCGCCGCAACCAGGCTGCTTCTTCTCTTCCACAGGGCTCTCATGGAATTTGATCATCTTCTCCACCTCGAACTGGCCCGTGAATGACTCATGGACCCTCAGGTCTTTGCTGAAGATCTTATGCATCCGCGCATCGGTCTGCCAGGTTCCGTTAAAGGAGTTCATCGTCTTCATGCCCACTGTGTGAACAGGGCTTGCCTTCATCATCTCTTCTATCCTCCTGGCGTCGGTTATGTAAGAGGCAGGATTTGTCGAGGCAAAGTAGCTGCTGTCCTCCCGGTCCATCTCAGTCACAGAGAATGTCTCAGTGATCTCTGCACCTATTCCGCCCCAGAATGCCTTGGAGTGGATGTATTTCATCCCAACCATTGGAGTTTTGCCTGAAAATGTGAGCCTATTGCTCTCCCAGAGGTTCAGAGGCACGCCTGAACCATTCTCTATGCCAGGAAGCCTGGCGGCCCTCTGCGCCTCAACAGTCCCCGAGTCCATCTCCAGGTCGCCTTCGCCGTACATGAAGTTGAAGTACTCTAGCGCAAGCTGCTTATCCTTGACAGAGACGCCCACCTCGAATGTGCCCGTCCCGACAACCTTCAGCCTGTTGCAGAAGTCTCCATCCTGCATGGGCTCTGTAATCGCCAAAGTGGCATCAGCCGGCGATGCCCAGAGGAGATATATCAGCAACAGAGCAACTCCAATGCCCTTCGTCTTCCTACCCCTTTCACCTTTATTATTCATCTTCTAGCTAAAAAAGTTGTTGTTCCCTTCCAGACACGACAAAAGCTTCATCTTATCTCAGTTCATCCAAACTCATGGATGAGCCGAGATCTTGCCGTGGTTATGGATGTAGCAGGAACCATATTGAGGATGTACCGGGTGGCCAAAGACATCCAGAGGGGCGTCATCTTGGAGCGGGTGGTCACCTGGGAGCTGATCATGGAGAAGAAAGGCAGGGCTTTGGTTGTTCCTCAGATGGATCCTGATATAATCAGCTCATTTCGTCCTGAAGACCCTCTTGGCAGTCTGATTGCCGGTCGCGAGGAGTTGCTCGACATAAGCTGCTCCAGCAGCTCGATCTCAAGAGATGAAGCCACATCAATTGTATTGCAGTCCAAGGCTCTGGTTCGCGATCTTCTAGATGTCCACATAAGGGTGAAAGCAAGGTGCCCTGAAAATTACCAAACGGCAGGAATGATCGTCGATGCGAACATTCAGGAGATCGTCTATGCCATAAGCACAGGCGGCTCCCCCTTTCCCGGAATGAAAGATGTGCTCAGCATTCTGAAGGAGATGGGAGCAGATGTATTTGTGGCCTCGGGAGACAGCATGAGGAGCCTTCGCCACCTCCAAGAATTGGGAGTGGATCTCTCACATATCTCTGCGGTCTCAACTCCTGCCAGGAAAAAGGAGATAGTTGAAGATCTGAAGAGAGAGTATAAGCATGTGGTGATGGTTGGAGACGGCTTAAACGACATTTATGCCTTGCAGGCAGCAGACCTCGGCGTACTAACCGTGCAGCAGGACACCCGTCCGGCCAAGATACTTTTAGCAGCATCAGACGAGATAATCTCTGATATAAGGGAGCTGCCCGAATTATTAAAAAGAAATAGTCGAATTATATTTTAATTGAATTAGTTAAAATATACGAGATCAGGCGTATATCCTCACTCAATTCTTCTTCAAATCTTAGAGGCATGAGTACCATGAAGATGCTCGATCTACCGGATAATTCTAGGAAAAGTATATATACTTAGATCGTTAATCTCTATTTAAATTACATTCTAAATTTGCTTTGAGATAAGAACATAATAGAATATGTTAGGAGCAGCCAGGAAATGTTCGAAGAGCTTTTGGATATATACAGGATGAAGGCGGAAGAGATTGAAAAGGATAAGAGAGAAGCACAGGCCATGATATTGCTGGTCTCGGCGATGGAGAAGATCTCCCTTCAGATGGACTCCAAGCAGAGCGATATAGACCTCATAGGCAGGTTGATCGATCAGGTTGACCGTTTATCCAAAGAGGTATCTGATCTCAAGAGCCAGCTTCGCGCCCGAAAGGTGCGGTCAGCACCCTCTGAGGAGGCAGGCTTTGGAGAGAGGAACGCTCTCGATAGCCATGCAAGATCGCTGATCGATATCATGATGGACAAGCCTGGCAGATATACCACCAACGAACTGGTGGATGTCCTGGGCTTGAACAAGACCACAGTTATAAGCGTGATGAAGCGGGCCCATGAGCTGGATCCGATGCATGTCAAGATGACCCAGGGAAAGAGGCGCAAGCTATTCCTCTCATATGCCTCTGAGAATGAGGGGCAAAAAGCGGATGAATCTTCCAGCTCCAATGAATCTGATAGGCTCAAGCTTGAGCTCATGGCCATGACCTGAGCCAAACAAGAGCGCTCATCACAGAGAATACCGGTCCTTCTGGATGGAGATGCCTCTATGATCCGGCAGCTTCGGCCCGAAGGAGGCCAGATGGGATGAATTCTAACCAATTGAAAACAATTCAAAAGAGCAAGAGAAGATGCTCAGCTCCTCTTGCTCTTTCTCTTGTAAATATAGGCTCCTGCACCAAGTATGATTAAGGCTATTAGAGCGGCAGGCAGGAGCATGGATGATGATGCTGCCTTGACTGTCACAGGGATCTTCATGCTCTCGGAGATAACCGAGTCGCCCTGTACATCTGTGTATTTGATCTCGCTGTTGATGCCGTATTCCTTGGGCGTGGCATCTGAGTCCACATCAAGTCGGAATACGACCTTCTTTTCTTCACCCGGCAAAAGGGCGCCGATGAATGCCTGATCGTCCGTGGATGAGAAGGGCTTGAAGATGGATAGCCTCGCTATTGCATCTCTAACCGGGTCCTCTCCTACGTTCTTGTAAATGGCCTCTATCTCTCCTTTCTTGGAACCGGCCAAGAGCGTCCCTGAGGTGTTGGTGATTATAAAGTCGGCCTGCTTCTTGACGCCGACCAGAATTGGAACCGTCTGGTTGGCCTTTTGATAGATATAAGATACCTGGTAGTTGACAAGCGTTGGGGCCGATCCGCCTTCTGAGAGCTTGGATGCTTTCACCCGGACGTTGTCCTGATAATCATAAGAGAGGTTTAGGCTGAGAGGATAGCTTCCGGCAGGAGCATGCTCGCCTATCTTGATTGTGAATTTCAGGGGGTCCTTTGTCTTGTCACCTGATTTCAAGGACTCTATGACCTGGTCTCCGGACTTCACCTCGATCTGAGGGTCGTCTGAGACGAGGTTTGCTGTGATGCCAAGAGCTGTGGGCTTCTTGTACTCCTCTTGAAGCTCGGCAGCCGCCAGAGCAAACTCCTTGTCGCCATTTGGCGTATGATCCTCTTTGAATCCCAGTATCCTTCCGAAATTAGTCAGTTCAATATAGAGGGTTACGGTCTCTCCCCGCTCAAACTCGTCCGTTCCGGAGATGCTGGCGGAGATATCAGGGCCACCGTACATGCTGTAATAGTTGTCTCCTCCCAGCTCGTAGGGTATGTATGTGTTCTGAGCCGAGCCCAGAGCTGCGAGAGCCAACAGAGAAAGGCCGATCAGGCCCGCAATCAATCTCATCAATCATCCTCCTCTTGCCATAAGCTTGAGGGCTTTTTTCATCTCGTATTTCGCATTTTCAACCATTGCGCGCCGAATCTCCATGCGGTACATGAGCACAACGAAGACCGTGAATGTGGTGAAAAGAGCGAATACTATCGCGAGGACCGTGACAGTCCCGAAGTTGTTTGTTATCAGGAACGGCGAAGATATCAGGGCTGCAAATCCGAATACAGTCGTGAGCCCTGAGGCTATCAGGGCAGAGCCTGTGCGCCTCGCTGTGATCTTGATTGCCTCAAGGGGCTCTCCAATCCTCGCCAACTCCTCATAGAAGCGCTCCATCATCAATATGGCATACTCGGATCCGACACCCAGTATCAGAGCGCCGAGGGTCGCAGTCAGAGGGGTGTATTTCATGTCTGCGGCGTACATGACTCCTCCCATCCAGCCTATGACCACAAGCATCGGCAGAACTGGCAAGAGCGCCTTTATCAGGTCGCGATAGATCAGGAGCAGCACTCCGAATATGAGCACGAGTCCGAGCAGCGTCATCTCAGTCCTGCCTGTGGTCAGTGCGCCGATAACAGTCGTCATGACAACTGCATCCCCAGTCTCGCGCACAGATACTCCGGGTGGAGGCGCATTCCAGGCGATGTCCTTGTCAATCTCTTTTATGAGCCTCTCAGTTCCCTCAGCGCCGAGGTTTGTCAGCTCCTTTCCCACATCCAGCTTTATCAGAGCTGTATCATGGCCGTCGAGCTGCTGAGATAAGATGCCAG
>JBFYLF010000009.1:0-14053 GCA_041305505.1 Methanothrix sp.
AGACAGCCTAGAACTCCATGATGAGCCTTGAGCCGGCTATTTCTGTCGCCTTGTCCTCGATGCAGCCCAGGGAAAGGCAGGGCTCGGCTTCATTCAATTTTCGGATAGCTTCATCTCTGCGGTAGATTTCTGCATCCCGCTGGTCGTTAGCATTGCGAATGTAATTCTCAGATTCATAAATGTCCTGTTGGATCTCGGCTGCGACTGCCAAGCAGTCCTCGGCCATTTGTAAATATTCCTCTGCCTGCCAGAATAGCTCGTCTACCATGTCCTGCTGTTCCGGAGTCAGCTCCTCGTTCTCGTCCATTATCCTCTGTGCTGCATCCATGGCCTGATTTGCGAGCAGGTCATAGGTGACTGCATTGCCGTCTTGCTGGGCCTTAGCTACATTTTCCTCGCCCAATTGCAGATCCCGCTCGGCTATTTTGTCATCCCAGGCCACAATTTCCACAGCCGCATCGTAATACTGCTGCCTCAGTTCGCTGTGGCTGTTGATTATCTCCTCTCGCTTGTCTCGCCACAGCCCGGTTATTGTGTGCATACGCCAGAGGCACCGGCATTTATCGTGCTGCGAGATCTCATAAGGCGGTTCCGGCTCCTCTTCGGCGGTGTACCAGCCATCAAGTTCCAAACAAATGGGGCAGCAGCCGGATTTTGCTACGTGCTCAAAAAGGTAGATCGTAGCCTTGGGGCACTCAATTTCTTCCGGCATAACTCCTCAATAGGAGACCACGTTCAGATTTTCCAGATAATAGCTCGCTTTCCATTCACCTGAATCCGATCCACGCATGGCGTAAAGGTAGCGCCATTTTAAGGTCGTGGGGAAACCGGATTCCGTTAAGGTGGCTAAGAGAGTGCTCCGGGCTGAATTTGAATATATCCTCAAAGTAACTGTTCCGTTTCCGTCCGGCCTGGTCAATTTGCAGTAATAGGTTGTTCCGGTCGAAATTGCGTATCCTGAGCCTGCGGTGTAGAGTTTATTGAGGTACAGATAGAGGCCGTCAAGGCTCCGGTCCGCTGCAAATTCCGCAACCAAGCAGATGCAAGGATCATTTGCGTCAGTTAAGGACGGGTCGTAACTGCTGTGTCTGTTCGACAAACTCAAGGTGCACATCTCACCGTAATCCCCGTAATCGGAATAAGTGACAATCGAGCTGATCCTCAGATCGAATAGGATCTCGAAGCCGTCAAAGCAATCTTTACCATAATCCTGGTAAAGCAATGCAACCATATCCGGCTCCATTCCCACCGCAGAGACTCGACCAGAGAAGACGGATAGGTAATCTCCAACATCATCAAGCATGTACTCAGATAGCTTTTCTTCTCCCGGCCCAGGGAACTCTTGCGATGGGCAGGGGTCTATTCGGCCCCTCAAAACAGTGCCGTGCACCGAGGAGGCTAAGCCGGCATACTGCAGATAAGGAGCGAAATAAACATAATTAGGATCCGAATGAGACCCAAGATAGCCCCAAATATCGGAATTATCAGCTCCTGCTACTTCTTTTTCAGTCCATGAACCGGAATCGCTGAAGGGCTTTTCCGTGTCATAGACAAGAATCGTATAGCGAGAGGGCGAGAACGCAACGTAATGCCCCTGCACAGAGCAGCAATTATGGGCTTCGGTATTTTCTGAAAGGTTGGCTATGTCAAAAGTCGCATAAGAACCAGAATCATTAAAAGGCAAAGTCGAATCGTACCTCAAAACCAGGCCATAAACAGCGTTCGGGAAATAGACAAACTGGCCGTCTGTGCAGGGAGCTCCCAGGCCCTTGCAGTTGGCGCTAACGGTAGCTGCATTAAAGACGGTCCAGGCGCTGGCTGACTTGAAGGGCCTGGACATGTCATAACGCAATATCTGGCCATGGTAAGTTGAAGCTGCATTTTGATAGGGCGAGAAATAAATGAAGTTTTCAAGGACCACTGCACCCCAATAGCCTTTTGCCGCCCCACCGGCCATGCCCCCCAGATCGTAAGCCTCCCAGGAGGTTGCATCTTTAAAGGGCTTGGTGGTGTCGTACCTCAAGATTATGCCGTTGTAGGCTCCATTGTGATAAGGCACGAAATAGATAAACTGGCCAGCAAATACTGCGCCCCTGAAGCCTTTGGTGATTAGGCTATCGACGGACCCGGCGTCATAGGCTTCCCAGGAGGTCGAAGATTTAAACGGCCTCGTGGTGTCGTAGCGCAGAACTATGCCCGAGACGGAGCCGTTATTATTCGGCGTGAAATACATGAACTTGCAGTCGAAAATGGGATTGCCGAAATAGCCTTTTGTGATGAGACCATCGACAGACCCGGCGTCATAAGCCTCCCAGGAGCTTGCATCTTTGAAGACACCAAAAATCTTTTGGCGCAGGACAATGCCATGGTAGGCGCCGCCGTTGTGGTAAGGAGTGTAGTAATTATACTCCCCATCCGAGCCCACACCCGAAAAGCCTTTGCAGGTTAAACTGTCTGTGGCACTCGCATCCCAAGCATTAAGTTTGCCGATCAGAAAGACCATAACGAGGACTCCCAAAATTTTCAAAAATATCTTTACGCCCAGCTCCCTTTCCCTCCGGTTCATGTAATCTCATAAGCAGTATCTTTCTGCCTGCCAGTCACATCTGCATCATCCCAGGTCTCACTGCTATCGCAAACCTCGGCCCGGATAGTATTCTCTCCCACATCGCAGGCTAAAGTCCTCCAGCTCCAGGAGTTTTTAGCCTGCCAGCCGGTCATATCCCGCCAGGCATCACCAGTCCCAGGCCCGGATAACCAGATGCGATAATAGATTTTCGAGGTCTTGTTTGCGCAAATCGAGAAAACAATGGTATTCTCATGCGCTTGCGGGCTTTCGAGGCTGGGCGTAACTGAGGTGATGGCAGCCCTTTGCACTGTAATCGCCAGGTCGGAATCCTCATCATCATAACTCTCCTCTCCGGCGTGCTTGCCGTCCCGCACCTGGCACTTGATGGCGATTGTCTCAAAGTCCATGCGGTCTATTTGGTAGAGCACCCAGTTTTCAGTCTGCCAGTCTGTGAGCTGCTCCAAGGATGCCCCCACAGTTTCCCGGTAGAGCCAGAACTTGTAAAGAATCTGGTCGCCGTCCACGTCAGCCGCATCAGCAACTACGTGGATTTTATCGCCCACGAACGGGTTGCCGGGCTCATTGACATAGACCTCCGTAATCGTGGGCGGCGTGTTCGTGGAGACTACGAAAGTGATATTGTAAGCAGCATCATAACTGCCCTCGCCCTCGTTATTGCCGTCCCGGATCTGAACTTCAATAGTATTGCTGCCAATGTCCCCCGCCCCAGGGATCCACTGCCAGGAATTTGTCTTGCTCCAATCCTTGACCATCTTCTCCTTTGAGGCCGTTGCCGGCCCGGTGAGGTAAAAACGATACAGAATTGAATCCGATTCGGGGTCGGACGCTATGCAAATGAAGTCCAAAGCAGTCCCCTGGCCGCGGGGGCTGGAGAGGGAAGGCGTTAAGCTGGTGATGGTGGGCTTGGTGCCAGCCCCGGTATCGGCTGCGGTGATGGTATAGCTGACTGTTTCCGAATCGTCATAGCTGCCTGGGCCGGCATGATTGCCGTCCCGGAGCTGCACTTCAATGGTGTTCTCGCCTACATCATCCTCTCGGGGATTCCATTCAAAGAAGTTTCTGCGGCCCCAATCCTGCACCTGTTTCTTTACACCTGCTGTTCCCGGGCCTGTCTGGAAAAATCTGTACAATACAGCGTCTTCTTCCGTGTCTGTCGCAATGCAAATAAAATCTATCAGCGTGCCGGCTGGCTGAGAGCTGGCCGGGGATGGCGTGAGACTGATAATCTGCGGCTGTGTGCCCGTTCCTGTGCCGGATGCTGCTTCAATGGTATAGCTGACTGTAGCATTATCATCAAAGCTGCCTTCTGCTGCGTGCAGACCGTCCCGGAGCTGCACCTCAATAGTACTCTCCCCGATATCTACAGCCTGGGGCAGCCACTGCCAGGCGTTCTTATGGCTCCAGTCCTGGACGAGCTTTTTTGCTGAAGCTGTGCCTGGGCCTGTCAGGAAGAAGCGATAATAGAGCTGGTCGTTATCGGCATCCGCAGCCACGCAGATGAAGTCAATCTTAGTCTGCTCCTCCTGGGGACTGGCTAACGAGGACGTGAGAGAGGTAATCTCCGGGGCAGATCCGCTGTCGGCTGCGGCCTCGACTATGTAACTAAGAGAGGTCGTCTGGTCAGCTCCGGCTTTGTTAAGCCCGCCCCGAATCTCCACCGAGATTGTAGAGGTGCCGATATCGTTTTCAGTTGTCCTCCAGGCAAAGCTATTGCGGTACTGCCAGCCGGATACGTCACGAGTAACGCCACCTGTGCCCGGCCCGTTTACCAAAAACCGATATTCCAGGCCCAGAGAAGGCGAAGCTGTGGCGATAAAGACTACCTCGCTGGCTGCTGCCTGAGGACTGGCCACAGAGGGCGTTAAGATAAGAGAGTAGCTGCCCTGAACGTGGCAGGCTACTTGCAATCGGCACCTGTAGCCTTTAATCTTGGAATCCCAGTTAACAGCACCTGAGACTTTAACGACTTCTGCCCCGGAGAACCCGTCGTCTAAGATCTGGCGGACGCTATCTGCAATCTGGGCGCAATACTCTGCTCCTCCGTCTCCTACAGTCTCCTTGCGGGTCCGGATGTCCACAATGAAAACCTGGTCAGCTGAAGAGAACTGGCCTCTCAGGTCGGACAGTTCACATGAGATCTGGCTCTTATTTACGTTCCCGCTCAGATCTACTATGCTTGCCGAAATGGGCTTGTTCTTATAGATATTTGAGTCAACCAGAGTCATTAAAGCCGAATTGGCAGTTAATGCAGCAAGCAAATTATCTAATAAAGAGTAGCATGTCATCGTTTCCACTCAAATCATGTACTGCCCAAGATACGCTTTTCGCATCTGTTCCAAGCCCATGATCGGATCTTTACCCAGGCCGATAACGGGCCAGGAGTAGCCGCCTCTGATGATCAGGTCGTCCCGATCGACCTGGGCCGAGGTCAGGATATAGGCAATCTGTTGTAGCTGCCGGTCATCTCCAGATTGAAAGGATTTGACCTCATCGTACCATAAAATTATGATATTTAAGTTTGAATAAACCGGGTCGCCATTCCCATCTACGCCTGTTTTGTGCCGACAGGTTACAGATTCACCCATCGAATTTGTGTATGCGTCCAATAAGCCCATTGCAATTGCCCCCACAAAATTATGTATAGTGTCTCGTGAGCCAGTCGATTATAAAGACAAACGTGCCTGCTGATGCCCATTTGATTATGCCTTTATTATCCAGCCAGGAGAAGATGCAGCGAGAGAATTTTAGGACAACCACGTTTTTATCAGTTTCATCAAGCCGTTTAACAATTCGTGCATGTTCTGCGCTATTTGTTTCGATAAGTGTATCCAATCTTTCAATTATCACACCCAGGGTTACATCATGTCTGACGTTATCGATACTTTCATCCATGCATCCTCCAGACCAAATATCATTAATGCCATAGAAAAAGAGAATTAATGATGTCCATCACAGTAGCATCTACCTGATTCTGGACCCCATGTACTTACGCAAGAGCTGCCTGGCAGCTCTGCTTTGCAGGCTGTGGTTGCCTGCGCCCTGAATGAATGTCTCTGAAAGTTTCCCGGCCAGAGTGAACGACTGCACTCCTTGCTCCTGCAATTGCTTTCGGCCGCCTACTCCTGCCTGCTGGATGGCTAAGGCTTCTTCCATGCAGGCGTATTTGACATCTTGAGGGACTATGGCAAGCTTGCTGGTGCTGTTGTAGTCCAGGGTTACACCGTCTATTATCCTGGGAAATGCCCTTGGCTGATCAGGGACACCAGCAGTTATGCCGGTGTCGTATTTGGTCCCACGAAACTGCGTATTATCGATGGCCTGTGTTGCCTGGTTCAAGAGAGAGGTCTGCTGCAGATCTGTAAGAGCCAGGAGATCTCCAGCCCGGTCGTTACCGGCAAAATACTCTTCTAACTCCTCAATGGTCACGTAGGAGTCTAAAGTTGCTGAATCAATTGGTGTTAGTACAAAGCTCATGCTGTCAACTCCACAGACCACTCGAAGTTTCCATATCCGGCCAGGATTGCCCGGAAGTAGTATGTCCCGGCGTCCAGGTGGAAAGCAAACAGGCCGTTAATATTCGTGACCTGAACATCTACCAGTGTGGTTCGGTCCTCATCGCTGTAAGCTTCGATCTTAACACCCGCTAGAGGATCTCCCTCAGGATCTAAAAACGGCTGGGGATCTTCTTCGGGATTTGGATAGGTGATCGATCCCACTGCTGAAGCTCCCCAGGCTGAAGCTCCATGACTGGCTGAGAGCTGGGCATCTATTGCAGACACTGAAAGTGCTGAGGCATCCGAGAGGGCTTTGCCTGCGCTGCCTGCTGTGGTGTGGCCACTTAACAGCTCATCGAAGACCTGATCTGCGATTGCGCCTACTGTCGGGGGGACTGTGTAGCTAGCGGCTGCCAGCCGGGATGAGATAGCCGCATCCAGATAGTCCTTGATCAGCTTACCTATGCTCCCTGAGGTCGAGATGTCTGTGAGCAGCCTGGACCAGACAGCCGAGGTCATGACGCCCAGGCCGGTAGAAGAGAGGGAGTCCGCTAAATCCATCTTCGAGCCCACAGCCGCAGGACTGGCCGGGAGGTTATCGGTCTTGGCCTTGATAGCTGCTACTTCTGTGTCCACAGCCACCAGGATAGCTGCTACCTCTGTATCTACATAGTCATCCAGTACATTCAGAGAGCTTTGGCTTGCAGCAGACTTGGCCGCATCATAAGCCGAAGATAGGACCATCGCCGATCCCACAGCAGCAGGACTGGCAGGGAGGTTATCAGTCTTGGCCTTGATGGCATCAATTAAGAGGTCGAGACGGCCTGCATTGATTAGATCTGCCAGCACGTCCAGATATCCAGCCCTGGTAGCGGTTAGTCTACCCTCCAAGGTGGAGAGGTCTGCCTTGTAGTCTCCAATTGTCTCAGAAGGCACTACCTTCTGATTCGTTCCCCCGAATGCAGATGAGGTGGTGTGCTCTGAGATTGCTTCGTCCCAGACTGCATCTGCCACCGCGCTAGCTGCCGGTGGAGTGGACACGAAGTTGATCAGGATAACCTGAGGAATTGCGCCAGATGAGGAGCTGTTCACCAGGATTACGGCCTGGTCAACATTACATTCAGACTGTGAGAGAGAGAGGTAGTAGATGCCAGTTGACCCTATTTCTGTGGCCTCATTTGTGCAGTCCGTGAATCCATCCGGGGCGTTGCTACTGGTGAATGAATCAATCACTGAGTCCAGGCCTGCGGCGCTTGACAAGAGTGAGCCGTCATCTTTCTTCAGCGGGAACACGACATATGTGGCTACATTTTTTACTCGAATTAGTTCCATCTAACTAAACACCCCCTCCATAATGCCGTTTCCGATCCCTCTTCCTATATTATATGTGTCAGACCCAGAATCATATAATTCAATCGCAGCAGTAACGTTCGTAGTATATCCTCCCACAGATATTGCAGTAGATCCCCCTGCCCCACCACGATGTACTCTTATCGCCGCGCCTAGATCTCCTTCAGTGGCCCAGGAGGTGCCGTTAAATACTTCTGTAGTTGCTTTATTTACGCTAAGGTTGCCACCGAAGCAGATTGCGTAAGCGGACCCGCCACAAGTAGGCATTTGAGATCTGGGGTCATTCAGATCTCCCTCTACTGACCAGGTTGATCCATTGTATATTGTCGATGCTGCACAGGATCCTCCTGTGCTTGTGAATCCTGAGACCATTGCATCAGTAGAATTTTTCCCACCGCCAACATAGGCAAAATCATATGGTGTATCTGTACCTGATGTCCAGGAGGTGCCGCCATACGTTTCTGTGGTCTTGACTATTGTCCAAGCCTCTGTAGCTCCTCCCTCTACTATTGCGTCTGTAGCGTCTCCTGCTATTCCGTGTTGCCTGCGCGCCGTTGCTAAGTCGTTTCCGTCTGTCCAACTCGATCCGTTGTACTCTTCGGAGTGTGCAAATGTTGTGGTGCCTCTACCACCTGCGGTAATGGCGTTTGTAGATGAGCCTATGTCTCCATAGCCACCATTACCCATACTGTTGTTTAGGTTCCCTCCAGTTGCCCATGATGTGCCGTTAAATTCAATTGTCGATGTGCTGGCCCCTCCAGTAAAAGCCCCTCCTGCATACACTGCATCTTCTGCGTCTCCCCCGCTAACTCCTGCGTATCTTGCAGAGGGGATGCTTGCGCCACCAGACCAGGTGCCACCCATTTTATCCTCCTCTCAGCATTTTCCTGGCTTTTTTGCCATCCGGACCGAGCTGATCTAATAAACCTCTGCGCTGGCATTCTGAGAACATTGTTGTGGCTTGACCCACGATGTTTATTGCAGCTCCTGCATCCTTGGTCCTCTGTGCGGCAGGCAGCTCCCTGCAGTACCTGATTGTTAGGCCGATCAGCTCATCTGTATCCTTATTTTCTGTGTCGAATGTGCCATCATCCAGGGATTTCATAATCTCGCTCCACATCTTGATCTCCCGGACCCGCTCTTTTGCTTGGAGCTTCATGCCTTCTAAAGAGAAGAGGAGCCTGTTGCGTCGCACTTCTAGCCTCTGTTTAGCAAAATGGTTCTGCTCTTCAGAGAGGAGCTGTTCTGTCTCGGCTAAGTCTATCTGGGCCTCCTCAAAGTCGAATGAGAGGAGAATAAGGTTCTCGAAAAAGACGATCTGCTCTTTCTTTGCTTGATGATATTTGGCGGCCTTGGTGGGGAATTTGAGGTCGTTCAAAACGCTATAATTTGCCTCGGTCCAGGTCCGCCAAATTACTTGAGTAGACCATGATTCTTTTATCTCTTCTAGTAGGTTATTTAAAATACATTGTTGCTCTGTAGTTAGCATACCGTTTGGTGTGCCAGCTATTAATGTTGATATTTTGTTCCACATAATCTATTATCCTTAAAAAATATTATTTGCCTGTCTTAGCAGGCTTTTCCTTCTCTCCTCGCTCACCATCTTTAGGAGGCTCCATCGCAGGACCGATCTCATATTTTTCCGGATATTTACGTAGGTGCTTGAGAATGCTCTCATCTGAGATCTCCCAGGTTGTCTTTTCGATCTTGTTAAAGACTCTCATTACCGAAGCACCTTCAGAATGGCCATAGTGGCCGTGGTTACGTTTGTAGTCGAGAACTTGAGATACTTGGTAGTGTTCAGGAACCGGGCTGACTCCAACGGGCCGCAAAGGACCGAGCGATTGGCTATAAGGGGGATAGCCAGGTCACCCATATCGGCCCGAAATGCAGGCGGGTTATTTCCGGCCAGGATGTTCAGTTTTGGACTTGTTCCTACCGTTGTAGCATTGATGATCACGAAATACATGTAGGCGCTATCGTAGGCGATATACTTTGTATTCGTGCTCGTGGGTGCAACACTCCAATAGGCCATCGTGACATAACTATTCTCACCCGTTAGTGTCCCGGCAGCCGTGAGCGCGGTATCTGTAGCCTGTACCTCTGCCATGCCTGCTAATAGAAGAGCACTGGCCAGCAAAAAATATAGAATCCTATTCATCTTATCCACCTCTTTAGCTGAAGTTGCAGGTCATGACGCCCAAGCACGCCGGCTTCACTACTTTTCTGCCGAACACGTACTCGCCATCTACCTTTCTAGCATACTGCTTTTCCATCGGAAGGATACGAGTATCTTCTACCTGAGATGCGAAGGTTATGGCCTGCTTGGTGCCGAACAGGATCTTGTTCAGTGTCCCGTTGGTGTTAGGCACGTTGTTGGATACCAGCAGCTCAAATCCTCCAATGTGGCCAATCGAGCCGTTTAAGATTGCTGGAGTTGCTACAGTTGGCGCGCTGGAACCCTGATCGTGCAGGTCGTTTACAATCAGTGCCTCCATCTCGGGAGGTATGATCATCCACTTGGGCATTGCTGCCGGCACTTTGGACTTTTTGAGCTTCGTTGCACAGTCCGTGATTAGCTTGAATACGTTGGAGGCGTCTCCCTTGGTTACGTTGGGTGTCTTGGGGGAGGCATCAGACCCAACCAGATTTGAGGCACTGGCATCGACATAACAAGTAGCCACAGCCAAATCTACTGCATCAGCCACGGCATAAGCTGCCTCTACGTTGACCTCATCCATCAGGTTAATTTTGGTTTGCGCTTCATCTTTTCTGGGGATCTTGAAGTTGTAACCTTTATGGAAATCAATCGTCAGATGCGTATCTGTATCCGCAATGGTTTCAGGGTCAGGCATATCGACATTATCAGTTACATCGAATACAGTAACTCCGCCGATGCCGGTTAGGCGCACACTCTTAGCGTACTTTACGGACCCCTCAAAATTGTGATTAACCACGCCTTCCTGGGCAAAGACTAACACCTTTTGTAGTTGGTGTTGCACCTCCAACGCCACTACTTCTTCTTTAAACGATTCATAAGACAAAGTACCACCTCATTCTCTTACCCGTCCTTCTGCTTCTGCTCGCTTGATGTCCGCAAGCACTTCCGCAGTTACTGTTCCAGACTTGCGAAGTTCCCGGACCTTTGCCGCAGTCCAAATTGTCTTTTCCCGCTGGCCTCCATTCTGCAATCCCTGGTTCCCAGCCCCCTGTGCATTTCCTCCACCCTGAGCAGCTCCGTTCCCCTGGCCCTGCCCCTGGCCTTGCTGTTGCTGCTGGCCTTCCTGGGGCAACATTTTGGCCAGAGCCAGGGCTTCAAGGCTGGCGTTGATCTCGGCGGGGGTTGTTCCGGTAATGTTCAGGAATTGCAGCAGCACCGGGATCTGACCAGATGGAACATTGCGCTGCATGAGGGCCTTCATCTTGGCCAGTTCCAGGTCAGCACCCTTTAGCGTCTCGCCTTTCGGCTCCTCTTTGGGCTTCTTGCCGGCTGCCAGGAGAGCCTTTGCTTCTGCTAGTGGCATTCCGAGCGCAGTTTCGATGTCTGCTAAACTCATGTTACCCTCTTTTTGCTGATTGCCTTCTTGCACAGCTCCTTGACCTGCTCCTTGGCCCCGGTCTCCCTGGCCTCCTTGTCCTGCACCTTGTCCTGTTCCTTGACCTTGCCCCTGGCCACTCTGACCAGAGCCCTGGCCCCCTTCTTGACCTGCACCCTGACCTGAGCCTTGAGCTGCTCCTTGACCCTGGCCACCCTGGCCTTCTCCAGCGTTTCCTTCATTTCCCATTGGATTTTCTCCGTTCCTAACTTGTCGTATTCACTGTCTTTACTAACGAAAAAAATAGAATTGATGAGTCTAAAAATGAGGCTTACAAGATCACGATGTTGTGGATGCAATTGGGGTGAAATATGCCTCCTGCCCTGGCATCATCCAGAGTAGGATAGCCGGGTGTCTTGCCTGTCAGGCTCACGATCTGCCCTTTCCACTCCAGGCAATTTTCGCAGGTATAGCTGGTTGATTCGTCGGTGATCTGAACTAAATCCTGCTCATGTTCGAGAGCTCTGATCTCAGTTCCCTCAATCATAGCCTCTCTTGTCACCAGTTGCCCCAGCATTTCTACGTAGGTTACAATATTCCACTGTTTTCCTGCTGCATCCTTGAATCCGGTTATCCCCTGTTCAGCCAGCTTTTCCCTCTGAGCCTGGGCCACCTGTTCCAATGTGTCACGAGCCGATAATTCGCCCTTAAGTTGTTCCATGGTGAGAAGTCTAACAACCTGCTCCACTTTGCGCTTGATAACCGAATCAACTTCCACGAAGCTCTCAAAAGCATTGTCTGCCAATATTTCTTTGGCTTTCTGAAACTGTGGTGTGGCTTCTTTGCTGCCCAAGGACTTGTCCACTTCAGAGGCAGCGAGATCAAAGAGCATTTCGATTGCCTCATCACACCAGATGCGACTGCCGGCCAAGACTTCTTGCCTGATGAGATTGGTATTCCGCTGTAAATCTGCCAGCTTTTGAGGAATGTTTGCAGCAAGGAGGGCGTTGTTGTACTCTTTTAACAAATCCTTTTCAGCACCCTCGTACATTTGCACCAGGCGCTTTGTTTGGGCACTCGATAATGAGGATTGCTGAACTGTCAGCTTAGCCATTTAGCTCCAGGGGAGGGAGCCTGCTCTTTGGCACAATCAGGGCAGCTTGCACACCACGCAGTCTGCCCAATTCCATCTCATAAGCTTCGCTGCCTTCTTTCAGGCCCTGCAGTTCGAGCTTGCGTTCTAATGAGATTGCGCCCATTGCATCCCAAAGCTGTGCTGCTTTTGCCAACTCAATCTGGTCCTCGGGTATTCCGTCCTTGAGCTGGACGTGAATATCTTTGATTTCCACAATCGGAGGATGCAGTTGAGACCAGAGATTCAGCACTTTTGGTATTGCTTCCTCAGAAGCTCGGGCATACTTGCCTACCTGGGCCAGAGTGGGGATGAGCCGGAACCTTAAGGCCGTGCCCGATTCTGCCGCCCCGGCGTCCTTTCCTGCTAAAAGAACCTTGCTGAGCTGGAGCATCTGCAAGAGCTGATCCATCTTCTGCTCAATGGCTGCCTCTACGTGGGCTAACTGCGCGTCCCAGACCATCAGGCCAGGCGGTACATCTCCGGGCATTGTAAATATGGGCTCCCCTGGTCGATAGACCCACTCACCTAAGCAGTGGTCAAATACAGTGGCACTCTCCGGGATGATTGGTGTGGGCGCAGTAAACTTGGACTGCACCTCATCGCGCTCCGCAAAAGAGACCTCCAGAGATTCGATCAAAGATAGGATCGATGGCTTGTAATCCGAGCGCCCATAATATCGCTCACTGGAGAGCTGATTTTGCACATGGACCACTAAGACGCTATCCACCTCTGGATTTTGTATGCCAAATTCATTAGCCTTTATGCCTGCAAAAGCTGGGAAGCTGTTGAGCGGCACCGGCCCCACCAATTTTGAGCCGGTTAGCTCAAATACCAAGTGCTGGATCTGGCCTTTTGAGTGGATCGTGAACTTGATGTATTCGCATTCCTTGCCTTCAACATTTTTCTGCTTAAACTTGGCAAATAAAACAAAATGTGTGATATCCTGAATGTTAGCGGGAGAGACGACCAGATACATATTTTCAGGATTGATAACCGCTATTCCTGAATCTGAGATCTCATAGGCCCCGTGGCCGTAGCGGCTGGAATCAATAAGTACTTGATCATCTGGGCGTTTGGGGATAACCTTCATGGCCTCGGCTTTAACCTCTATCGGCTCGCCAAATGTGAGGTTCAGGTAGGTGGTGGTTGCGATGTTCGCCCAGTCGAGGATAATCACTTGCTTATGCTCGTTCTCGGCTTTGTCGGCAAGATAGGCCGCATAGCGCGGGAAAACCAGGTCGTGCAGGCCGTTGTAAATCTGCCTCATGAGCGCGTGCTCTGCGAGCCTGGCTGCTTCATCTTTGTCTCCTGGCGGCCAGGGTTTGCCATCCCCAATAAAGCCCAGATCATTTAGCATTTGAGATCTTCCCTGCCTCTTCGATGATCAGTTGATCATTCAGTTTGATTTTCTTATAACACTCTTGGCAGCAAAATCTGTCTGTCAAAAGAGTAGTCCCCAGCCTATTTTGCGTCACTCCGGGAAGGAATGGCACAACAGGCGTGAATCTTAATTCCGCTATCGGTACAGGAAATTCTTTGCCTATCCCGCCTCCGCAAATTAGGCACCTCATAAAAATCACTTCTTTTCTGTTCCTCTCCTCGGGCGTCTTGAATACCGGTACTCGCCATACCAGCTCGACAAGGCCATGCTGAGAACCAAATCGTCATGCTCCGTCTCGCGCCAGGCAGAATAAGAATCATGCCCATTGGTATTGATTTTGAGCTTGTTGTAAACGACAAGGCTGAGAGCTGGAAGGACACTAAAGTGCCCTGTTGATATATACTCCTTTCGGGTTAAAATGTAACATGTTCTTACCGATTCCATCGCTCGCAGCGATGGAATCGGTTCTTAATGAGTTACAAACTAAACCTTAATAGGTATATCTTGCCTTTCTATGAGCAAAGATCATACGTAAATGGGAAAGTTATTTAATTCACGTCCCTTAAA
>JBFYLF010000010.1:0-13855 GCA_041305505.1 Methanothrix sp.
GGTCTGGGCCATGCCGACGAAGCCGCTGGTGTTTCGGACCTCGATCGTCCAGCCAGAGAGGCCGTCGCCGCGCTCGTTAAGCTTGTAGCCCGAGATGCAGCCGAGAGGTGCGTTCCTGAACTCAATGGTAAGGTTGTCGCTATCGGTCAGGCTGACATCTATGCATCTTTCGGTCACATTTCTCCAGCCGGCCTTGGATTCTTCGCAGACTGTGTAGTGTCCTGGGCACAGGTTGCAGAACTGGAAGTAGCCGGTGGCGTTGGTTTGTCGTACTGCAATTACATCTCCCGCCGCGTCGTGGATTAAGACAGTCCAGCCGGATATTCCGGATCCTTCGCAGCCGTTGACCTTGCGGCCCTCGATGCAGAGGAGCTGATAGTTCGAGAAGTCTATACCGGTGGCATTGTCGCATAACAAGGTCACGGGGCGACAGATATCGCCTTCTGAACTCCAGTCGGGCTGCATGACCTCGCAGACTTTGTAGTCGTCAGGCAGAAGGTTGCAGAACTGATAATATCCGGTCTCGTTGGTCGTGGTAATATTCACCAGCAATCCAGAGCTGTTGGTCAGGTTGATCGTCCATCCGGAGAGTCCCACGCCGGTGATTGAGTGCGTCTTGCGGCCGGAGATGCAGAGGAGCGGCGTGTTCCAAAAGTTTATGCCGGTCCTGTTATCACAGCCCAGGACCACCGGCTGGCTCGGGTTCAGGTTCTGCCAGCCGGGCTGGACCGTCTCGGTTACTGTGTATGCGCCGGGGACTAGGCCGCAGACCTCCCAGTAACCGTTACCGTCGGTCGTGGCATTGCCCATTAAGACGCCGGCCGAGTTGTAGACATTGATCTTCCAGCCGGAGAGAGGCCGCTCGTTGCAGCCGTTGTACTTATGGCCGCTGATGCACAGGAGCGGCGTGTTCCAAAAGTCTATGCCTGTCCTGTTACCGCAGCTCAGGACCACCGGCTGGCTCGGGTTCAGGTTCTGCCAGCCGTTTTCGATCCTCTCGGTTACATTGTATGTGCCGGGGCCAAGGCCGCAGACCTCCCAGTAGCCGGTATCATTGGTCGTACCCTCTCCGACCTTGGTACCTGTTGTCCAGTTAAAGACCTCTATCAACCAGCCTTCCAGGGGTGTTCCATTGCAGGCATTGTACTTGTGGCCTGAAATGCACATCATCTCCAGGTTTGTGAAGTTCTGGCCCGTCAGGTCGCCTCCGCAGTCCAGTGTAACATCAAACGATACCTTTCCCCCCGAAACCCAGCCTGGTTTTCTCTCCTCGCTGAGTGTATAGCGGCCAGGCTCAAGGTTGCAGAACTCGTAGTAGCCATTGGGATCGGTGGTCATGCCCGTGGCGAAGGTACTGTTGTTGATGGTGATACGCCAGTCTGGTATCCCTTCCAATGTGCAATAGTCCAGCTTGTAGCCGCTTATGCAGAGAAGCGGATCGTTATAGAAGTTCACTTCGGTCAGGTTCTCGCAGCCCAAAGTCACAGTCTGGTTAAGTGCGGTTACATTCTTCCATTTGGCCTGCATCGTCTCTTGTACTCTGTAGACACCGTGAAGGAGATTGCAGACTCGCCAATAGCCGACTTCATCAGTTATGGCATTGCCAACCGAGATGCCGGTGGAAGCGTTGAAAACCTCAATATCCCAGCCACCTATACCTCGGCCAGTGCAATTGTTGTACTTATAGCCGCTGATGCATTTCAGTTCCTCATTGATGAAGTTGATGCTGTAATTGTTGGCGCATCCCAGAGCAACATTGACCACAGTCGGGGTTATATTGATATAGCCAGGTTTCATGGTCTCGATGATCTGGTAGAGGCCGGGCGGAAGGTTAGTGACACGCCAGCGGCCTTTGTTAGCACCAGTAGCACTGGTCTGTACAGTGTCTACTGTCTGGCCGGTAGTCACGTTTTTCACTGTGATAGTCCATCCACCTAAACGCTCCCCAGTGCATTTATCTATCTTATAGCCGCCAAGGCCGAAAAGTGGAACGTTGCTGAAATTAACGCCGGTTATATTCACACATTTTAAAGTTACATTCTGGGTAAGATTGGTGATATTCAAATAGCCGGCCCTGGGTGTCTCAGTTACACTGTAATTTCCTGGCAGCAGGCCGCAGACCTGCCAGTTCCCGCGCTGCCCTGCTGGGGAAGTTATGGTAGTTGCAGTGCCCACTACAGCTCCCGAAGAGTTCGTGACAGTAATAATCCACCCGCCAAGTCCGGCTCCGGTGCAATGACTGGTCTTTTTGCCGCTGATGCAAAGGAGCTTCTGGTTAGTGAAGTTCTGGTTGGTGAGATTGATGCAGTTGAGGTTCAGCGGATTCGAGACGACTGTGATGGCCCTATAGCCCGTGCGGCTCTCCTCAGTCAGGTTGTAAGAGCCGGGCTTTAAATTGCAAAACTCGTACTTGCCGTCCGGTCCTGTGAGCTGGCTCACCGTGTGAGTGGCATTCTGAAGGGTGATATTCCAGCCAGGAATTGGTGCATTGGTGCAAGCGTCGTGCTTGTAGCCGCTTATGCAGTAGAGATTCTGGTTGGTGAAGTTGATATCGGTTATGTTGGCTCCAGCAATGGTCTTTGCATAACATCCGACCGGATCGGTCTGGGTCCAGCCGGACTGAGGAACCTCGCAGACTGTGTATGTTCCATTGTCCAGATGGCAGATCCGCCAGAAGCCATTGGAGTCTGTGGTTGTATTCCACTCTTTGGTAGAGTTGGTGACGACGATCTTCCAGCCTCCGAGAGGCAGGCCGGTGCAGCCGTCCTTCTTGTAGCCGGAGAGGCACCGAGAATCGTCATAGATGTAATAGAGAATGGCATTGGACCAGCCGTATGTCCTGATATCTGAGACCTGATTGCCGCCGCCAGTCGTTGAAGTTGATGCGGTGGCCGAGCCAGGAAGGTTGAATGTTCCTGCACCTATGTAATCCGCCAAATCAGCAGGCGCGCTATAATTAACCCAGCCGGTAGTGTCACCGTAGTCGGTGCCGTTCAATGTATCGTTGCCGGACCAATAAGGCAAGGTGAATGGTTCCAAATATGCGCTGCCCGTTTCTGGAACCCTCAAATCAACTGATAACGAGAGCAGGTTCCCATTTAGCATCGTCACATCCAGATAAGTCGTATCTGAAAAATAGGACACACCTACCGGTGAACCTGTGTTGCGGTTCTCTGTCGTGCCGTTCATGCTGCCGTTCAGAGAAGCCCAGAATCTGATGCCGATGAGCTGGCCCATATCGGGATCGAACTTGGAAAATGTATGCATTTGGCCTGAAGGCCAGGACACAGTCTGATTTGGAATACTGGAGTATTGGACCGATGTCCTGATGGCGCCAAGCGACGAGGTGGTCAATATAGCTAATATGAAGATAAATGCCAGTAGTATCTTTCCGGATCTCATTTCAATCCTCTCTCCAGGAAACTGTGCTCTATTTCCTTCGATTCGGATAAAGAAGCAAGATATTTGCATCTCGTCATTGAGGGCCACCATCCTCGGATCTTGCGTCGTAGGTATAAACGACGCAGACCTTTGCACCTGCTTTTGTGATGATTCCCGAACTTGAAGTGCCGGGCATTATGGTCGTGGATTCGATATTGGTTCTTACAGGAATTGTTATATTCTCGCCAGGGGCTTTCGCCAGGAAAACCTCGATATTGGAGATGCTCTTGGTTGCTGTTTCGGTCGGTATCTGGGAGACGGACTTGAGTCCAGATTCTCCTCCAAAGTCTACAGAGCCGTCATAGGCGGGTAGATCTCCTACAGAGCTGTGGTTAATATTAATGGAGATGATATCGGATGAAGGAGTATCCGCTGTTAAGGTACCGTTGAGAGATGAGTTGAAGTTGCGTGACTGTGTGTTTGTATTCTCAACCATTATCTCCTGAGAGATGTTCATTGTCAAGAGCAGATCGACAGCCCTCAGGGTTCCCATCTGAGGATCGAACTTCGGAAGGGAGACGATTTTATTCCAGTCAACAAAATCCTCTTGGATAGAATCGCAATACTCTACGCGTTCAGCGCTGGCAGAGAGCAGAAAAGTCCAAATTAGAATGGAAAAGATTAGCGTTCTGCATAAGACGTCATGTAAATGCTTCATTTGCCTCAACACCCGCAATATCGAAGTTGTATCTCTGTTAATACTTTTGAAAATCCTTGGATTGAAGGAAGAAATTGCACAGGCAAGATGGATCGGTTCGAAACTGCAATTATGCGCTCTTTTGCATCTATAGCCCGATGATTCACTCTGCTCTAAAATGCCTCGTCCCTCCTGCCAATCCGTAGGATAAAATTAAACAGTCTTTCACCCAGATTAGCCTATAAAATTGTTATGGTAATTCATGCTGAATACAATATTGCTAATTATCGGCAAAAGTACAAACATTAAGCAATAATTCTAAAAAATTCGTAATGTATTAGTATGATTTGATTTTATAGTAATAGAAATAAATCAAATTGCTCTGCATGAGTGTGGACTATCGCAAAAAGATGTATTCGAATTCGCGACGTCTGAAAAATCGAAGTGCAATTCTCCCGGCCTCTATCATCCAGCCGCTTAATTCCTCTGGCTCGATATAGCGCTCTCCTTCTCCAATTGCCTCCATCTTTTGACCCCTATGATCTCATTGAACTCAGACCAATTTATGCCAAGTTCGCCCAGCTTTTCGAGATTGCTCTCTTTGAGCAGCTTCAAGGCATCCATCATGGATTTGACAGCGGGATAGATGCATACCATCGGAATGGAGATGTACTTAACACCTATCGCCTCCAGATCAGAGAGTGAGAAATTGGGAGTCTTGCCGCCTGGAATGAGGTTGAAAGCCAGCGGAACCTCTATCTTCTTTACCAGATCAGCAGCCTCCTCAAGGGACTGTGGACACTCGACATAGACATAATCCGCCCCAGATCGAGCATAAAGAACTGCCCGCTCAACGGTTCCCTCAAATCCTTCAACGGCTCTTGCATCAGTCCTGGCTCCGATGACGAGATCGGAACCCTCTTCCTCCCTCGCCCTGATAACAGCCGCGATCTTTGCAGCCATCTCTTCCTTTGGGATGATGGTCTTTCCACTCATATGGCCACAGCGCTTCGGCCATGTCTGATCTTCGATTCGTATGCCGGCAGCATCGATCCAGATATAATTCTTGGCAGTCCAGTAGGCGTTCAGAGCGTTTCCATATCCAGTATCTGCATCAATGTCAACAGGAATTGAGACGCAGTTGATGATATTTCGGGCCCTCTCCAAGAGCTCCCCAAAGCTGATCAATCCAAGGTCCGGCTGACCGATAGCAGATGCAGAGATGGCATAGCCGGATGTCCCCATCAACTCAAATCCCGCTTTCTCGATCAAGAGGGCAGATAGAGCATCGTAGCCACATGGTCTCAGAAGCAGACCTGGCTTTTCCAGCAATTGTCTGAACCTCTTGGATCTCGTCTCTTTCATAATTTCGGCCTCCTAGAATTCTTTGTTCATGTAGGATGATCTTCTTTTTTTGGCCAGCTCACTTCCGTTTATTATTAGGAGCAAGGCTGATATAGTTTTGCCAAAGATGCCGGATAAACCAAAACCTTTATCAGACAAAAGAGAAGGGATTGGACTGGTGTAGGAAATGGATGCAATCGCAGTTATAGAGTGGCTTCAGAGCCTGTTGATACTGGTTATCTTCCTTGGAATCATGGCTGCAAGCTTCAAGGTATGGCGCTGGAACTACGTGACGCCCCCCAGATAGCTCTGCTATCAGGCAAGATTTATCATTTTTAGGCATCTTTGGCTCTAGACACAGAACCTGCAACATCAGATGTCAGATTATGTCGCCTGCCATATAATATCGGTATAATTCAAATATTATCCAAAGACAGGTGGGTGTGGGGATGCTCTGGCTGTTCCAATTAGCGGCCTGGCAGCCGACACAAGGCCTGCGGTGGCCTGAACGAAGCTTTGAGTGAAATTATATCCCGGATGCTCAGCGTTGAGCATATAAACACCATTTGCCACATCCAGGGCATAGAAACCAGATGCATCCGTTGTTGTGGAGATCCTTCCTCCATCGCTATTGGTCAATATAACATTCGCGCCAGAAATGCCCTGTCCACTTTGATCGACAATCCTGCCTGTAAGGGGGAAAGATGTCGGATAGCTCCCCGAGGATACGACAACATAGAGATCATTGCTGGAAGTGCCCGCTATGGTGAAGCGATAGAGATGCTGGCCAACATAATTGGCGTAAGTGCCGTTTATCCGATACCAGCCCGGTGTAAGGGAATCACTGCTGAACATTAGGCTATTATAATCGTAAAGCTGAAAGCTGCCTTTCATGCTGACACGAGCCCATAGGGTACAATCCTGACCCAGCAAAGCAGCGCCCTCAGTTTGCAGTTGGTTTCCTGATTGGATATAGATCTGGTTCATCAGACTCCCATCTCCAGCAACAATAAGACCCTCTGTTCCGGGATCTGCAGGCTCGATCCAAACGCCGCCAGTGTTTATATGCGATCCAGGATATTCTTCCATTTCCTCTGCAAAGCCATAAGGGCTGAAGTAATCCTCCGCAGATGTGCCAGTCCCATCACCGCTATCGTCTGGAGTTCCCATCCATTCATAGCCGCTTTGATCATAGGCCTTGGAGCTGCCCATACCCTGCGAGGCGCTTGGCGCCGATAGGAGCATGCATATCGCCAGAAAAATGAATACGAATTCGCTCTTCCCCATTGTGATCTCCCCGGCAAACTTGAGCAAACAGAGAATTAAGTATTGTGGTCCTAAGGTTCTCTTGGAACCAGCAGACAAAAACAGGATGGCACAGGTGGCAGAAGGTCTCTAGGTGATCACATTTATAAATGAATAGGGCCTAAACCCCAGAGGTGTCTTCATAAGTTGAGAAAAAATAAAAATAATTCAAAGGCATCAAAAAATATAAATAAGAAAAATATGAGTAAAATGCCTAATATCATTGAGGTATTGGAGGAGATTCATGCATCACATCAAGGTCGGTGGAGTCTGTCTGCTTGCAATATTAATAGCTGCAGCTCTGCCAGTCGGTGTATTGGGGCAAGGTCCTGAGGCTGCAAGCAGCTCGCCATCAGAGAGCGATAATGCAGAAAGCGGGGCATCCTCAATCATAAGCCAGAGCCTGGCTTCGAAGAGCACCCAGGAAGAGACGATTTCTGCAGAAAGTGTGGCCAGATCAAACAAAGGGCTAAAACCCCTGGGCTCCACAGGCCAGACTGCTGCATCTCAATCACCAGCAGCATCCGATCAAGCGGCAAGCACTACGCCTTTCCCATCCGCAGAGGAGGCCGAAGCAGCAGCACCCGAAACACAGACCACACAAGCCGCAGATGATGCTGCAATATCCGACGAGACGACAGAGATCCTTGATGCAGCAAAAGAAGAACAGACGGTGACGCCTGATGAGATAGAGACGACAGAAACCGCGCCGTCCGTTGAAGAGACAGAGATGCAGCAGACAGAAGATGCCACCTCAGCGACTGTGACTCCACCCGAGGATGAACCTCTGGGAACTGCGGTATCA
Organism: Methanothrix sp.; assembly: GCA_041305505.1. Lineage (GTDB taxonomy): Archaea > Halobacteriota > Methanosarcinia > Methanotrichales > Methanotrichaceae > Methanothrix. The sequence goes on from JBFYLF010000010.1 coordinate 7,533, forward strand.
CCGATAACGGATGTTGCTCCTTCCAATGAATCAGAAGATGCCTCTTTGAATGAAACTGAGAATGTCACGGAAGAGGAGGAAATCGAGGAAGATGAGACGGTGGATGAGAAGCCAGCCAACCGCATCTGGCGAGAGGGTGATCCAGAAGACTATACCTGGAACTGGAAGAGCTTCTCTGGCTTCTTCTACGACATGGAAAAGGACGTTGGAACTGAGACTCTGAACATCAACCTCGGATCTGACCGGTCCGCGGACTCGGGAAGTCTGAAATATGAGACGCGCCCAGCGAATCTGGACTTCAAATTCGGAGATTGGGGAGACTATCAGGTCATAGGCTTCATGGCCGAGAAGTACTTTGCCGGATACCTTGCAAGCGATATCCTCGATGAGGACTATAGCTTCCTTGATGAGGGACAGCTCAGAAGAGTTTTGGTAGATAACGACGACAGCCAGACCCTATCATCCGGGTCCGCCCTCACACTTGAAGAGGGATATGAGCTGCAGATCAAACAGATCGACATCGATGGAGAGAAGGTCTATCTTGGCCTGTACAAGGACGGAGAAGAGATCGATAGCAAGGTGATCTCCCCGGAAGGCAGCATCAAGAGCTCAACTTATCAATACGAGGAGGAGATCTCAGGAGAGGACGTGCCGATAGTAATGGCACATATCCAGAGCGTCTTTGCAAGCGCCGAATCCGACCTCGTGACAGTGGACGGTCTCTTCCAGATATCAGATACTTACGCCTCGGTGGAAGACGGCGATGAGTACGGAAAGATGAAGGTGGAGTCGGTCAGCCAGGACGGCGTGACTATGGAAAATGAAGACTCAATCAACCTCAAGCGAGGCGGCAAGATCAATATCTTCGGAGAGGTTGGATTCATAGTCGCAGATGACGATGTGCTCAGATTCGCTCCTATTGTCGACAGAACAGGCCCCCAGGATGTCAGAGGCACAGTCATAAACCCCTCAAAAGAAGAGGAGTTCACATGGAATGTCTATAACTTCGAGGGCTTCTATTACGACATCGATGAGGACGTGGGAACTGAGGAGCTCACAGCCACTATAAAAGACGGGAAGAGCATCGAAGAGGGCGACCTTGTTTACAGCACCAAACCGATGCCTGTCGACTTTGAATTGGCCACCTGGGGCAAGTATGATGTAATCGGCTTTATGGCTGACAAGTATTTTGCAGGATACAACAACAGGACAGAGTTCACAGACGAGTTCAGCGTGATCGGCGAGAGCGAGCTTAGAAAGGTGCTGGTTGATAGCGACGAGAGCCAGACATTGGCCGCCGGATCGGTCCTTCCCCTGGAGGAGGGATATGAGCTTCGCATCAAATCTGTGGATCTGAACGGAGAGAAGGTCTATCTTGCGCTCACAAAGGACGGAGAAGAGGTCGACAGCAAGGTGGTCACACCATCTTCAGATGCCGGTGACACGTCCTCGAACTACCTCTACAAGATCGATATGGGCTCTGAAGATGTTCCTCTTGTCGCGGCTCACATCGATAACGTCTTCCGGAGCACTGAGACCGACATGGCCACAGTCGACGGAATCTTCCAGATCTCAGACAGCCCCCAGTCCGTTGAGAACGGAGAGGTCCATGGCAAGATGGAGGTCGAGGATACAAGCTCCGATGGAATTACAATGGAGAACGACGGCTCCTTCAGCCTCCAAAGGGACAAGACAATTGAGATTATGGACAACCTGAGATTTGTGGTCGCAGATAGCAGCGATAGACTGTTTGCACCTGTGGCTTTCAAGCCTGGCGAGGGCATGGATTTAACTCTCAGCGTGCCCGATGCAGTCGTCAACAATCCCGTGACGATAAGTGTCAAGTCTGAAACCACGGCTCTGGCAGGCGTCCAGGTCCTGATGAACGGAAGCAGCATTGGAACCACGAGCGTTGCCGGATCGATTATCTACACGCCAACAAGCGTGGGCGTTTTCCAGATCGTAGCCAAGAAGAAGGACTACAACGACGGCAAGGCGAGCCTGACTGTCAGGACCGCATCAGAGACTGCGAAACTGTCTGCCTACGAGCAGGCCAATGAGACACTGAGCTATCAGCTTGCCATCAATGCTCCTTCGGACGTGGTCAAGGGAGAGAACTTCTTGATAACAGTCGTCGAGGGAATCAACCAGACACCTGTCGAGGGAGCAAACATATCTCTGGATGATGAGAGCTTGGGCCTCACAGGCAGCCAGGGAACCATGACCTACTCGGCAAACTTCACTGGCGAGCACACCCTGAAGGCGGAGAAGGAGAGCTTCAAGCCGGCAACCAAGAGCATTTCCGTAGGCTCATCCCTCAAGGTCGTGGAGCTGAATGTGCCTGAGACGGCCTATGCAGGCAGCGAGATGAAGATCTCGGCTACAGTGCAAAACGAAGGCAGCAGAGAGGATACCCTCCAGTTCGATCTCCTGGCCAATGAGACTGTTGTGGAGTCGAAGAATGCGACTGTGAAAGCAGGCGAGAACTCCACGATAACATTCACATACGAGCCCAAGGAGCCGGGATTGACGGAGATAAGGGTGGACGACCTTCGCAAGAGCGTCAATGTCGAAAAGGCGAAGAGCAACTGGCTGGTAGCCTTGATACTGGTGCTGCTGATAGCCATTGGCGCCGGATACTACCTCTATAGAACTGGAGAGCTGGATAGCCTTCAAAGGCAGGTCCAGAAGATGATGAAAGGGCGATGACTCAGTCGCCCTTTCCCTCTCTTTTTCCCCGCTTTTTCCAAACGCTGTGTCTCGCCAATTCTTGCCGACTGAGGATGATTTTAGCTCCCAAATAGCTTAAATACGTGTCTGCCCGTCTAGCCACGAAGATGCGGGCAGGAATTGAATTTCTGGTATTGCTGACAGTCCTCATAACATCGACCTCTGCTCTCGGAGATATGCCGGACTCCTTTTACAGGGCCATGAGCAACGTCAGGGCCGAGGAGACAATTTGCGTCAGGAACTACGATGCGGGAGCTGGCGTCATCGAGTCTTACAGGGATTTTCAGCACCTGGAAAAGGAGACCGAGATCATAAGCCGCTCTTATAACACCTCGGTGAATGAGAGCGATCTCACGAGAGGCAATGCTTCCCTTGAGGTCCGGATGAACTCAAATGTCATAGGAGTTGCCCACATCGCCTGGCTCTCGAAGGACATCACGCCAGACGATGCAGGCCGCCATGCCACATACAGCCGAGCCAAAGAAGACCTGACCGGCGTATTCGACATCGAGAAGTACATACAGCTCTGGTCCAACAGCACTCTCGGCTCTGCCAGGCTCAACTGGCTGCCCTGCAGCTAGACGTCTCAGATCTTTTGCTTCTTCTCGATTGGACTTGGGGGAGCTGTCCGGATCATTCTGCCGACCGGATCATCCCGCACCTATTCTGATGAACCCAGCCTTCTGCTATCCCCCCCTCTTTTTCAGCCCCTCGCCTAAAAGCGGGATCTTCCTTTCTCTCGAAAGAATCAAATCCTATTACATCTTTACCCAGGCGGAAGGAATGTTCATGAAGGTTCTTGTCAGTGATCCATTAGCAGAGGAAGGCGTAAAGAGGCTTCAGTCTGGAGCAGAGGTAGATGTCATAACCAACCTCTCTCCTGAGGAGCTGATAGAGAGAATAAAGGATTACGATGCCCTGGTCATAAGAAGCGGAACCAAGGTGACAGCCGATGTGATCAAGGCCGCAGACCGGCTCAAGGTCATTGGAAGGGCTGGCGTTGGAATAGACAATGTGGACGTTGAGGCAGCCACCAAGAAGGGAATCATAGTTCTGAACACACCTGGCGGGAACACTATATCGGCTGCCGAGCACACAATCGCCATGATGCTCTCCCTCGCCAGGAATATCCCCCAGGCGAATTCGGCTCTGCACAAGGGTGAGTGGAACCGCAAGAAGTACACAGGCGTCGAGTTCTTCAACAAGACCCTCGGAGTCGTGGGCCTGGGCCGGGTCGGGGCCGAGGTGGCGACGCGCATGAAGTCTTTTGGCATGCAGATCCTGGCTTATGATCCCTTTGTCACAGAGGAGAGGGCCCAGCAGATGGGAATCACTCTGGCCGATCTGGAGACAGTGCTGCGGGGTGGCGACTTCATAACTGTCCATACGCCGCTCACCAATGAGACCCGAAACCTCATCGACGAGGACGAGTTCAATATCATGAAGCCCGGGGTGAGAATCGTCAACTGCGCCCGGGGTGGGATCATAAATGAGGCAGCGCTTGCCAAAGCCGTTGCTGAAGGAAAGGTTGCAGGAGCGGCTGTTGATGTCTTCACCAAGGAGCCACCAACAGGAAATCCCATGCTGGATCAGGAAAAGATCATAGTCACACCCCACCTGGGTGCCTCCACAGCCGAAGCCCAAGTCAATGTGGCCCTGGCCGTGGCCGACCAGATCCTGGCCATAGCCAAAGGGGGACTGCCCACAAACGCCATCAATATGCCCGCCATCTCACCGGAGACCCTGGCTGTAATGGAGCCATTCATGACGCTTGCAGAGAGGATGGGCTCCCTGGCAGGACAGCTTGTCGGCTCGGGCTTTGAGACCTTGGAGCTGACCTACAGCGGAACCCTGGCGGAGAAGGACACCAGGCCGGTGAGCATATCCGCCATAATCGGCCTCCTCGGCTGCGTCATGGGAGACGGCAGCGTCAACTTCGTCAATGCTCAACGGACTCTTAAGGAGATGGGAGTCAAGCTGCTGGAGAGCAAGACGGACTCGTCTAACGGATACAGCAATTCCATCACCCTCAAGCTGACCAAGGGCGGCAAGAGCACGCTCTTGCAGGGCACTGTTTCCGGCAAGGAGAAGCGCATCGTCCAGCTCAACGAGTATCATACCTACATTCCGTCCGAAGGAGACATGGTTGTGGCAATCATCGAGGATAGGCCGAATATAATCGGGCCGTGCTGCGTCGTCCTTGGTGAGGGCAAGATCAACATCGGTGGTATGCATGTAGGCCGCATATCCGAAGGAAAGCCCCAGCTAATGGTCCTGAGCGTGGATCATATGGCCTCGGATGAGATCATGAAGAAGCTGAAAGAGGTTCCTGGAGTCATCAGCGCCAAGATGGTGGAGCTGTAAACAGAGATAATCGATTTTTCCTCCAATTCCTGCGGAGAGGGATCTTCACCCTCTCCCAAAGGATTCGGCCTTCCCCGAAATCATCTCTTGAGAAGATCTTGCAGGCTGCAAGCTTCATTTGTTTTGCTGGCCTGAAGAGATCTAGCAACCAGAGGGTTGGCCATGGTCTCGGGCAGGCCCAGATCCGCCAGAACTCTTCTGCATAGCTTCATGGGATCAAGCTCAGGGTCAAGCCGGGCCTCATAGAGGACGATGCTATGGATGCGCTGCAGATACTTCAGGGACTCGTCCATCACCTGATAGGCCTCCTTCCAGGATCTGGGAATCTTATTGCCGGTGGGATCGACTATCTCAAATGGATGTTTTATAGCATGAATGTGATCTATCATCTGCATATGGCATCTTATCCAATTTAATGGGGTATGAGTGGTATTACATATAAATAAGATCCACGAACAGATGGCAGAATAATGAATGACCCTGCATTAGCCGCTTTGAGAAGAGGAGACAAGAAGAATAGTCCCGGTTGAAGTAGATGAGGAGATTTTATAGATGAGCCACAAATTATTGCACTTGGCGTTGATTTCCCTGGCAGCTTTGTCTCTGCTGCCCTTTGCTGATGCAGCCCTCATAATTGTGAGACCTGGAGAGAGCATCCAGGCGGCTGTCAATGGGGCGGCTGCAGGAGATGTGATATCGGTCCAGAGCGGCATTTACAGAGAGAGCCTGAACATAAGCAAACCGCTGCTCCTGGAGGGCTCAGGCCGCCCGCAGATAGATGGCGGAGCTGCAAGAGGCGCAGTCCTCCTTCATGCCGGCGGAGCAGGGATTTATGGATTTGACATCAAAACCGCCAGGCGAACCGGCATCCTCGTCCTCTCAGATGGCAATGTCATTATGAACAATACAGTCTCAGGTTGTCTGGACGGAGTTCTCCTCGAAGGCTCGGCTTCAAACAGGATTCTCTACAATGACATCAACAACAACACAAACGGAATAGTCCTCCTGATATCAGATGGAAATATCATCGCCAATAACAGCATCAAGAACAACAGCATCAATGAAGAGAGCGATTGCGGCATTGCTCTAGCCTGCTCAAGCCACAACCTCATTCAAGACAACGATCTGAGGGACAATGGAGACTCATCCCTATCGCTGCGCTCGTCAGTTGGCAATACGATCATCGGAAACAGCTTTTGCTCCAATGACTGGTTCGGCATCTCGCTCAC
>JBFYLF010000011.1:0-13616 GCA_041305505.1 Methanothrix sp.
GACTGGAAGGGGTCTTCCGGCATTGGGAAGCTGTTACTGCCGGTGTGTTTTAAGTAGATGATGCTGAGCCCTCCAGCCTGCCGCACCGAAATCCCGGCCGTTCGGTAGCGTCCAAAAATCCATTCAGATAGATGCTGACAGATCTTCTTCTCCAAAGGAGACTTCCCGCCAATCGCATCTCTTTCTGATGCTCTTTTTATTTGATAATCTTTAAATATGATGGTATACAATAACGTTTATACGAGGTGGTTTTTATGGCATTCTTGGAGCATATATTAAACACATTCGAGATTTACAGCCCCAATTTACTTGGGGCTTTGCTCGTTCTCGTCGTGGGATGGCTGATTGCATTGATAGTCTCATCCATAATCGGCAAGGCCCTTCACAGCACCGGCCTGGATGAGAAGATTGCTAGGATGCTGCTTGGCGAGGAGAAAGCACGGGCCATGCAGCCGCACAAATGGATTTCAAAGATAATATATTATGTGCTTCTGTTCTTCGTATTCGTGGCATTCTTCGAGGTACTGGGCCTGATGCTTGTGGCAGAGCCGCTAAATCAGCTTCTAAAGATCGTATTTGCATATTTGCCAAAGCTGTTTGCCGCTCTAGTTCTGGCTGTCATAGCCTGGGTCCTGGCCACAGTCCTCAAGAAGGTGGTGCTCGGAGTCCTCAAATCCGCAAAGGTCGATGAGGGACTTGGCAGCAAGACAGGCCTTGACAAAGCAGAGGTGCCTCTAAGCCAGACGATCGCGGAGATAGTCTTCTTCCTGGTCTTGCTCCTCTTCTTGCCGATGATCCTCAATGCTCTGGCGCTGGGAGGGCTTCTGGAGCCTTTGCAGATGATGATAGGCAAGATCATGGGATTCCTGCCCAACCTTCTAGCAGCAGTCATCATCCTCATCATCGGATGGTTCATAGCCCGGATACTCCAAAAGATAGTGACTAACCTCCTCATAGCAATGGGAAGCGAGAAGCTGAGCGAGAGGGTCGGCCTCTCGAAGGTCCTGGGAAGCCAGGGTCTTGCAGGCCTGATAGGCCTGATAGTCTATATCCTGATCCTGATACCGGTCCTTATAGCAGCGCTCCAGGCCCTGGCAATAGATGCTGTCACAGGCCCTGTATCGAGTATGCTGGCTCAGATGCTGTCAATTCTGCCGAATCTCTTCGGCGCAGCTCTGATCCTGGCCATCTCTTACATAATCGGAAAAGTGGTGGCTGAACTGGTCTCAAAGCTGCTTGCAGGAATGGGATTTGACTCTCTTCCTGTGAAGCTCGGCTTTGCCAAGCCAGAAGAAGGGGCAAAGAGCCCATCACAGCTCATCGGCTTCATTGTGATTGCGGCAGTGATGCTCTTTTCACTTGTCGAAGCCGCACGGATTCTCGGATTCGCACTGCTCGCAGACATAATCTTCGAGTTTACAGTCTTTGCCGGGCATGTTCTCATGGGCCTGATAATACTCGCAATCGGCATCTATCTGGCTAATCTCGCCTTCAAAGCCGCATCATCAAGCGGCATGAGCAGATCCAAGCTGCCCGCCTATATCGCCAAAGTGGCCATTCTGGTCTTTGCAGGCGCCATGGCTCTGCAGCAGATGGGGCTCGCAAATGAGATCATCAACCTGGCATTCGGACTGCTTCTGGGAGCCATAGCCGTTGCGGTTGCTCTGGCATTCGGACTTGGGCGGAAAGGAGATCGCCGCCGAGGAGATCAGGAAATGGCTGGAGGGGATGAAATAGACACCCTTTCCCTCAATTATTATTACAATTAATTATTATTTTTAGAATATAGCCGAGGATCAGGGATATATCCTATTGCCGCTCTAAAATGCTTTTAATTATGTATGCCATCATCGCTTGCGGCATCTTTGAAAAGGAGATAGAGCTGCTTCGCCCAGACCTTGGATTCTCTTTCAGGGCGCACTACCTGGCTCCGGGCCTTCATGTGGACTTCGATGACCTTCGGACGGCTATTGCTGCAAAGCTTGAGGAGTGCAGCTCTGGCGGATCCGAGGGAACGATAGTTATGTATGGCCAGTGTCATCCCAAGATGGATGAGATACTCGCGCCTCATAATGCGGCCCTCCTGGACTGCCAGAACTGCGTTGATGCCTTCATAACCCGCCAGGGCATGGAGAGAAAGGCCAGAGAAGGCCTGTACTTTTATCTATCCCCTGGGTGGCTTGGCGCCTGGAAGGAGATCTTTCGCCGCATGAACTGGGGATTGGAAGAGGCCAGACTGGCCATGGGCTCATTCAAGGGATCGGTTTATATTGACACGCTTAAAGATGCACAGGAGCGCGAGAGGGATCTCTTGGAGTTCTTCGACTTTACAAATCTGCCATACCAGGTCATGCCCGTGGACCTATGCCACTTCAAATCCCTGATAATTAAAGCTAAAGAGCGCCTGGAGGATTGAGATTGGACGAGCTTGATGAGATAAGAAGAAAGAAGATGGAGAAGATGGTGAACGATATGAACAAACCGCCTGCACCTTCCATAGAGCTGCCAAATTCGCCCGTAACTGTGACTGATGCGACTATCGACTCGATGGCATCGCAGTATCCTCTATTCATCCTGGACTGCTGGGCAGAATGGTGCGGACCATGCCGCATGATAGGGCCGATCATTGAGGAGCTTGCATCCGAGATGGCCGGAAAGGCCGTCTTTGGAAAGCTGAACGTCGACCAAAATGCCCAGACGGCCAATAGATACAGGATAACGGCCATTCCCACCTTGATGATATTCAAAGACGGAAAGCTGATCGATAAGTTGGTGGGAGCCTATCCCAAGCAGGCACTGGCGGCAAAGCTGCAAAGGTATCTCTGAAGGCCCTGGGCCAATCTGGGCAGCTCCAGAGAAAAATTATAGATTGATCCTTTATTTTTCTTTCTGATTTGAGCGGTTTTATGTGATTTGAGCGGCTTTATGGTATGCTGCTGGCGATCTTGATATTGGGATAGCCTGAGATGTTGTAGACCGGCTTGGTGGAGAGAGAGGAAGGGACCTGATAAATCGCCTTTGTCCTTGAGTACTTGCTGATATCGTAAAGAGGCGTATAGCTGTTTGCATATGTAAACCTGGATACATTTCCCACCCTCTGGCTTATGTCGAATGCCCAGGAGGCAGGAACCTGTGGCGGTATGACATGAGTTGATCTGTTTCCGTACACATCCAGGTTATTCACTGGCTTGCTATTCTCGTATCCGGCACGAAGGACCTTTCCTCTCTCTCTGTCTCCTCTGCCAAGGGTTACGGCTTCAACATCCTGCACATTTTCAGCGCCTGCAGTCGCATTGGCGGCATTGGTCAGAGTGACGTTATCTGTTATGTTTTGAGTCATGCTCGATGTAGCATTCTGGCCCCCATCGGCTGCAACCTGCAACGAGAGCGCAAGGATCATCAAAATGCAGATTAGGCCTGCAGAGTTATTCATTTCCATCATATCCATCTCCTTCTCAGAATCAGAAGAGCGGCTATCATCGCCAGCGCTGCCAGGCCTCCGGGAAGGCTTGCCTCTTTTGCCACATTTGTGGAATTGCTCACTGGAATAGGCAGAGCCTCAATGACATTCTCCTCAAGGTCTTTGACGGATCCACCACTGCTCAGGAGAACTGTGCGCAGATGGTATACGCCCGGATCAAGCGTCTTATTCCAGGTGATCTCGACAGTATCATCCTCTCCGGCAAGGAGCACAGGAGTCTTCTTCTCTGTGGTATTGAGCACTGATCCGTTTTGGGAGAGGACGAAGCGCAGATATCCGTCGAATGGAACGCGTGAGTTGCCGAGAACCGTTGCGCTGGCTCCAGTCTCGTCCTGGTATGTCTCGGTGATGGATGCGTCATCGGCGGCCGCAAAAGAGTTCATGAAGGCCCTCGTCTGATTATGATTCAGCTCGACGATCTTGACGCGTCCCACATACCCCTTATTATTTTCCAGTACCTGCTTCCATGAATAATCCTTGACTATGGGCATGGCATAGCTTCCGGCAATGGGAACTGCCTGATCTCTGGACACATAGACAGCCCGGTCTCCTTCGATGAGCATATAATAAATGTCAACTACAGTTGGATCTCGTGCACTTATGGCAAGGTGCATTCCCTTTGAGTTTGCCAGAAAGTCGCGGACATCAAATCTCATGGGCTCTTCCTCTCCATAATAAAAATTGAAGCATCTTTTGGATACTGCTGTTTGATTTCGCATCAGAGTAGCACAGGCCTCGTAGCTGCCTTTCTCAGCATCTAATGAAGGCCACTGTATGATATATGTTCCAGGACCCTCCACCGCCATTCTGCGGCCTGCCATAGTCTCTGCATTATGGATCAGGTCCACCTTCAATGTCGCGCCGCCCTCATCTCCAGCCAGGGAGACGTCTGCCGACTGAATGCTGGAGAAGATGTCTGTGACCTCCAGCGGCTGAGCAAAGGCAGCCGAGGCCGTCAGCGCTGCCAGGAGTATAAGGGCTGTTAAATGCCAAATCGTACCGTTTTTCATATAAGGACCCGACCTTCCGATGAATGCTGAAGCTTCAGTCTCCTCCTGGAATAACTTAAAACTAACGTGCCGACTATATGCTCAGACCGTTTGTGAATGGCGCAATCAGGGTTATTAGCAGTGATGTTAAAACCAGCCAGGTCAAGATCGCGACTGTGGTTCTGGTGAGCCTCTCTGCATCGTGCTGGCCTACAATTCTCTCGAATCCCGATTGGACCAGATCCCTGAAGATATGGCCTCCGTCAAGGGGCACAGCAGGAAGGCAGTTGAAGAGGCCTGCATACAGATTGATCCAGCCGATCCAGAGCAAGAGATTGGCTATCCAGAAGAGACGATCTCCCAGAGGCTCTGCCCATCCGATCGGCTCGTAGACGGTTGTCAGCCAGCCGGAAAAGCCAGGAAAGCCCTTCTGGGATAGACCGGGAATTCCTGCAAACGGAAGGCTGAGCATAAGATGAAAGCCGCCGAGGCCCATGCTTGGTACGGCTTTTAGCTGCTGCAGGAACTGCCTCGCGGGAGCCTCTTGAAATATTGCGCCTCCTGAGTAGATTGCGTTTCCGGATATGGCTATGCCTATGAATCCACCTTGATCGCCAACAGTCTCATCCCTGGCTGTGAGGTTGACGCTGTAGCTTTTTCCTTCGGCTGTGGTTATGCTGACGATCTGTCCTGGACGGGTGGCGTTCATCAGCTCCCGAAAGCTCTCCAGGTCTGCAGTCTCTCTGCCATCAATCTCAACTATTACGCTCTTGGCCGGAAGGCCGGACGCCTCGGCCGGAGAGCCCTGGAAGATCGAGGAGACCATAATGCCCCGCTCCAGCGGCCCGGAAAGGGACATGGCCCTCTCCCGGTCTTCAAAGAGCATATTCATTTCCAGTGTCGAGCTGCCCGCCAGAGCATCATCGAACTGATCCAGGCTCCGAACATCCAATCCATTGACCTGCATAAGGACCATGCTGCTCTGATAGCCCGCCTCCTCCGCCAGAGATCCATCATCTACGTCGACTACAATTAGCCGGTCCACTGGGGATATGGCGCCGATGACCGGTCCGAAGAACAGGGCCATGGCTGCCGCGGCCACAATGAAGTTGGATATGACTCCCGCAGAAAGTATCCGTATCCTTGCCCTCTTGCTCACCAGTGGAGCCCTGTCCTTGCTCCCGAAGAGCTCCTCATCGTCGGGCTCCACAAAGGCGGCTATGGGAGCGAAGAGGACAGCCACAACTCCCATCGACTTGACCCGGACTCCTTCCACACGGCTGAGGATTCCATGAGCAAATTCGTGAACCAGCAGAGTCACAAAGAGAGCTATCCAGCCCCAGACGAAGGGTATGTACTCGTTTAAGCCAGGGATCAGCAATATGTTTCTCGGAGCATTGTAGCTGCTGGGCGCTGGAGGCTCCTGGATCATAAGAAATGTCATGAGCAGGACCAGCATCAAGAAGTAGGTCATGCTCAGGACAACTAGGGGGATGCCGGCCGAGGCCAGGGCCCTCCAGAAGAGCTTGGGCCTGGCGAGCCTGTCCAGAAGACCCAGGCCCCTGGTTGTCCGAAAGAACAGCGCCAGGGGAATGCCCAAGACGCTTCCTACCGATACGCCCCGACCTTTCCAGACTTCGCTATCCCGAATAGGCAAGAGCAGAATGGAATACAGGCCGATCAAGGCAACGGCTATGAGCAGCCAGTCCACCGACTCGAGCTCGAGGAGCTGAAAATCCAAAATCAAGTCCTCATCAGAGTATTCCTTGCTCTCTCAGCTCTTCCTTGGCAAGCTCCTGGTGCTTCTTCTCAAGGAAGCTGTAGACGTTTCCATGAGGCGCACCATCGAGGAGCATCTCAATTGCAGTCCGAGCCACGCGGATCTGCTCAGGATAGCCCAGGATGGCCACGGTCTTGCCATAAACCGAGACCTTGGCACCCGAGAGCCTCTCCATGATCTCGCGCGATCTGCCGTCTTTGCCTATGATTCGGCCCTTGATCCGCTCCATATCGCTCTTGGTTCCGACCATCTTTGATAGGTCTAGCACGTCGAGCATGAGCATTTCGTCATCCAGGATCGCAAGGGCCCTTTCGGGTGAGAAGCCCCTGCCTATGGCCTTCACCAGGTCAAGAACCCGGAGGCCCTGCAGGGGGTCTTCAGCCGAGGCTATCGAGACAGTGCCTGTTTCGCTGTCTATTTCCATGGTTGTCTTGGTCTTCTCTTCGATCTGGTGCTTCATGGACCCGCCAGGTCCCACCAGAACACCTACGCGCTCCTCTGGAATCTTAATATTCAATTAAATCAGCCTTCTTTTTTTTATTTATCTCATCTCTGTCTTGAATGAGCCTGTTCCAGATCTCCTCGGCCGACCCGAGGCGATATTTCTTCTGGAAATAATTGGCTACATTTGCGATGTCCCTCTCCAGGAACCTCTTGGCTTGTGGATGGTCCAATGTGACAGCCTGGCCCATGTCGATGATCACAGGCATGCTCTGATGGTAGAGAATATTGAACTCGCTGAGGTCGGCATGGACAAGCTGTGCCTTGTTATAAAGCACGGAGATGTACTCCACGATCTTCTCGTAAATGCGCCGGGCCTCATCCACCTCCAGCTCGACCTCTTTAAGCTGCGGAGCAGGAAAGTCTGCTTGTCCGATGAGATCCATGACCAGGATGTTCCCCCTCATCGCTATGGGATGAGGCACTGCAATTCCCACCTCCTCTGCCCTGCTAAGGTTCCGAAACTCCTTGCGGGCCCATGCAGAGACGATGGCATGCTTCGTACCCTTCACACTGGAAAACCTGGGATCTCCATGAAGGTAATCCTGCATGGCATGAAAATTGCTTGTGGAGATGCGGTAGATCTTCAAAGCCAGATCTTTCTCGCCAGCTTTGGCCCTGAAGATGTTAGCCTCCTTTCCTGTGCAGACTGAGCCGCCGAGAGCATCGATAACTCCCTTGCTGGCCAGGCTGTAGAGGTCCATCAGCGTTCGCTTATCAAAAACAGCGTCCTGGACGTTCCGATCATCCGAATCCTTAAGCCTGGTGCGAAGGATGTCGATCTTGGTGTCAAAGTCTTCATCCTTGGTCCGTCTGCTCATGAAACGCCTTTCAAGATCCTTTCAGAAATCCTTTGCGCTGCAGCCAGTCCACCTGGGGGCCGGTGTATCTCCAGACCACATCTGCCTTCTCATTCTGGAATTCCCAGGGTATGATGATGACGACGTCGCCCTCTCGAATCCAGATCCTCTTCTTCATCTTGCCGGGTATGCGGGCCATCCTTGTGACGCCGTCTATGCCCCTCACCCTTATGCGATTGGAGCCGAGAAGGCTTTCTACATGACCGAATATCTCTCTATCCTGTTTGCGGGGGAGGCGGACTCTGGTAATTACAGCTCCTTCTTCTTCCCTGCCACGACCTCTGTTATACAGCTTATCACCTCAAATAATCAAGTATGGACATAAGACTATGATATCTTCATGGTCGCTCTATCAATCATGCGACCTAAGCATCTTTCTTGCGCCCTCGATCAAAACCACTCTTAAATAGTTAAAGCTTGTGTCGCTAAAATGATTATGGGCCCGACGCGATTCGAACGCGTGATCCCCGCCGTGTGAAGGCGATGTCATAACCAGCTAGACCACAGGCCCACGAATTATGCAAGTGCTGCCATCAGATATTAGTATCTTACCCTTGGCGGAGGCGATGTTTTATCCATTTCTGGGGGAAGACAGAGGAATTGTTAAATACTAATTCGCGAAGCTGGTAAAACGGATGAGTTTCAAAATTAGAAACCCAGCGTACTCTTTTTATGAGCGTCTATTAAAGTCCAGGATTCTTGCGGGCGCTCCTGTCGAGCACGTTGCAGTCATCCAGGACGGAAACCGCAGATATGCCCTCCAAAATGGCCTATCCAAGTTCCTGGGACATAGCCTTGGTGCGGACACATCTGACCGGGTATCAGACTGGTGCATCGAGCTGGGGGTCAGGCATCTCACGCTCTATGCCTTCTCCACAGAGAACTTCAAGAGGGATGAGAAAGAGAAGCGTTATCTCTTCGATCTGATAAAAGCCAAGTTTATGGAGCTCGGAAGCTCAAAGAAGGTGCATTCCAATCGAGTGAAGGTCCGGGCCATAGGAAGACTGGAGATGCTGCCCGAGGATCTGCAAGAGGAGATCAGGCGGACCGAGGAGGCCACGCGGCATTATGATGGGATGTGCCTGAATGTGGCTCTTGCCTACGGAGGCCAGAGAGAGCTTGTGGACGCAGCACGCTCCCTTGCAGCCCAGGTCTCTTCAGGAAAGATCAGGGCAGAGGATGTCGATGAGGATCTGATCTCCCGCCACCTCTATCCTCAGGGAGGGATGCCTGTTCCAAAGGTGGATCTGATCATCAGGACGGGCGGAGACTGCAGAACGTCCAATTTCCTGCCCTGGCAGGCCAACGGCAATGAGTGCGCTGCATACTTTTGTGCACCCTTCTGGCCTGAATTTCGGAAGATCGACTTTCTGCGAGCCATTCGAACTGCCCAGAACAGGGGACCCCCAGGCCAACAAGCTTAATTACTACAAGCATGCCATGAGGGGTGTTTTGTCCCGATGGGGTAGTGGACATCCCGGAGGCCTGCGGAGCCTTCAACCCGGGTTCGAATCCCGGTCGGGACGCTTAATTCATTGTTAATTCTTAAATCAAATTTTAATTAGAGAGTAATTTTCTTGAGCCGCTTACCGAAAGACCTAATTACCTTCACGCCGAAAATAGCATCCGGCGCTGCAAATCTGAGCGCCCCAGAGCAGCGAGGGAGAGGTTGGTTTTGGCAGAGGCGAAGAACGTTTTTCCAAGGGCCAGGTCGGGCATTCCAGGTTACGATGAGCTTGTAGGCGGCGGATTTCATAAAGGGACGGTGAACACGGTCACCGGCTCTTCAGGCACAGGCAAGACTGTCTTTGCCAGCCAGTTCATCCAGTATGGAATCAAGAACGGAGAGCGAGGCATGATCATCACACCTTCAGAGAGCGCCGAGTATCTGAAGAGGGAGATGATGGCCTCCTTCGGCTGGGACTTCTCTTCAATGGAAGAGAGCGGCAAGCTCTCCATAATCGATGTCACAGATCCTGTGCTGCGCTTGCAAAAGAGCATAGATGTCGATCCGGTAGAGTTTCTCATAAACTTTCGAAAGCTTGTTGAGAGAAAGCTATCTGAGACAAAGCCAGATAGGCTATTCATAGACGACCTGACAGCATTCTTCATGGCAGTCGAGGCTCCATTCAAGCTCCGATCGCTTACGGACGATCTCTTCGGAGTCATCAGAGCCAGCGGCGTGACCGCCCTTGTCACCATAGGCACGGCCTTTGGCACGAACCAGTTTCTGGAGTACGGGGCAGACTCGGCCACGATGATAAGCCGTGAGCGCATCGGCAACAACCTTATTCGCTCCATCTTCATAATGAAGATGCGAGGCTCGAAGATCGCAAACAGCATCAGAGTGCTCGACATCTCGGACGATGGCATATCAGTGTCAGCCCTTTCGCCCTATCCATGAAGAGGGGATCCATGAAGAGAGGTTTCAAGCCATGATTGAGAGATGGATCATTCTGGCCGGCGAGGAGGCTGGCCCTGAATCGAACAAGATGGGCGGCATCTGGAATGTGATAGATGCAGAGGCTGTCACACTGGCACGTCTTCTGGCGAGAAAAAAGATCGAAGAGGGCCTCAACATCCTGGTTGCCGGACCCCATTATCCCGCATCGGGCTCTGACTGGAACACCGGCAAGAACAGGATCACAGACATCTCGGGCTTTGGAAAGCTCGATATGCGCCCTGAGCTGAAAGCCGTCCTCTCCAACCTCCAGGTCGGAGGGATCGAGTCTGTGACTGCACAGAGGATGGTCGACGACGTTCCCGTCGGCTATATTCTCTTCAACACCAATTACTACCAGTCCCGGACAGTTCGATTGAAAAATCAGGAGATGACGCTCACCAATGCCATCAAGACCGAGGCCTTCAGCCTCCTTGGGCTCGATTCACTCAACTATGAGAGGGCGCACTACGGAAGCGAGTACAGCCACTACCTGAGCCTCTCTCATGCCATATCCGAGCTGGCGAAGGGTCTGGCCCAGATCCCCGATAAGATGGCAAGCAAGTACGAAGACAAGGCGGTCTCTGACTTTGCCAAGTCGCTCCTCCCCAAGGTTCGGGTCTCAATGCACTGCCACGAGTTCGGCGTCTTTTATGCGGCTGCCAGATTAAAGAAGATGGGATTTCCGGTGAGATCAGTCTGCACATTTCATGCCACAGTTCCGGGCCGAACGGCAGGCTACAAGTCCCTTGCCAAGATCGCCCAAAATGATTCCAAAATGGAGGCAGGAACTCCTCTCGGCTTTGCGGCTCTCGAGGGCCTGGCACGTTATGCAGATGCAGTCACATTTGTCGGCGACTCCACTATGAAGGAGGCCATGCTCTTCTACAAGATGAAGGGCATAGTCATCAGAAACGGAATCGATTTAAAGACTCAGGAGATCGACTGGGACAAGAAAGAGCGCTGCAGGGCAAAGATCCAGCAGTTTCTCTCGGACAACCTCTACAAGTTCTGCGACGGCAAGTGCGTGAAAAAGGAGAACATAATTCCAGTCTTCACAATCTCCAGAATTGAGATAGAGAACAAGGGATACAGCCAGCTCCTCGATGCCCTCATGCTCCAGGATCACCTGCTCAAGCACAGGCTGATGGGCCAGCGCCGGGCTGAGGAGACGCGCGTGGTCTGCTTCCTGATAGCTTCGCACGGCCCCAAGGCTAAAGAGAAGCTGCCCGAAGGTTTTCCGATCAATCTTACGCCCGAGGTTTTGGTCGGAGAGGAGATGCGTCTTGAGAATATGATCAAAGATCGGGGCCTGGATGAGAGCGAGCTGATATCAGGCAAGAGGATGGTGGCAGCTCTGCTCTATCCTCAATGGGTGGGGCCCGACGACGGCGGGCTGTCCATGTCTGCGGACGAGATCATGGCCGGGTGTGTAGCCGGCATCTTTCCCTCTCAGTATGAGCCCTTCCTTTTGACAGCCCTCGAGGCCGGCCGGGAGGGAACGCCGAGCATAGTCAGCCGGGCAGCAGGCTACAGCGATGCCCTGAAAAGAGTCAAACGCCGTGTGCCGGGCCTCGGAGGAGTGGTGATAGTCGACAACCTCGAAGCCCACCCCCAGGAGACAGTTCTGGACTACGCTCTGGCGTTGGACTACTTCACATGGACATACCTTGACGATGAGGTGAAGTACAGGCTGCTTTGCGAGGAGTCGTTCTCTCTGGCAAAGCAGTTCGACTGGAAGGAGCCTGTTCTTGAGTACTACAAAAACCTGGTCGCGTGAGGGGCCAGGTCGGGAGGATCGAATGAAAATAGCCTTCATGAGCCTCGAATACCCGCCCAGGATATTCGGAGGGCTCGGCGTCTATGTGGACGAGATATCGAGAGCCTTGGCCTTAATGGACCAGAAGGTCTCAGTTTTCACCCTTGGAGAAGGCGACATCGCCGACCACGAGGAGACGAACGGGGTCGATGTCTTCAGATTGAGAGCCGCTCCAATCCGGGACGGCCTGGATGTCTTCCTCTCACCCGAGACGCTCTCATGGGGAGAGGGCCTTGATTTCCTGGAACAGCTCCTGAGCCTAAACCAGCTCTCGGCTGCAGCAGTAGTCGAGAAGGGCCCATTTGATCTCTGCGTAGCCCATGACTGGCTGGCACTTTGGGGCGGCATGGCGGTCCAGAGAGAGGGGCTGCCTCTGATATACCATGTTCATGGCCTTGAGACCGGCAGATCCGATTCACCCAACCGGCAGATCGTGGCCCTGGAGAAGAAGGGCGCAGAGAAGGCGGACAGGGTCATCACAGTATCAGAGGCGATGAAGAGGGAGGTTGAGGCTCTGGGCATACCTTCAGAGAAGGTCTCTGTATGCTATCATGGTGTCGACTCAGACTTCTTTGATCCGAGGCGCGCTGACCCGCAGTCTCTAAAGGCTCTAAGAGAGAGGTACGGCTTTAGAGAGGAGGACATCATCATCCTCTTCCTCGGAAGGCTCGAGCCCGTCAAAGGCGTCAGAGAGCTGATGGCCGCAATGCCACAGGTCCTCTCCAGCCACCCCAGAGCAAGGCTCCTCATGGTCGGCAGGGGAAGCCTTGAAACCTGGGTAAGTGAGGAGATGAAGAGGCAGGGCACAGGCACAGTCGCTCTTGTCACAGACTTTCTCAGCCCCCATGAGAAGATGCTGCACTATGCCCTGGCTGATCTGTGCGTCTTTCCCAGCATCTACGAGCCCTTCGGAATCGTGGCACTTGAGGCTGCCGCGATGGGCAGGCCAGCAGTCGTGGGCGCAGCCGGCACATCGGGCCTTGCCGAGATAGTTCAAAACCCGGCTGCTCCAAAGCCCACAGGCGTTCATGTCAACGGACGCCACCCCCAGGACATAGCATGGGGCATCAACCTTGCCCTGGAGGACCCGGACAGGCTCTCATCCTGGGGAGAGAACGCCCGTCAGAGGGCGAAAGCCGATTTCACCTGGCAGAAGGCTGCAAAGAGGACACTGGCGGTGTACAGGGATGTGGCATAAACAAAAATTGATGAGCCTAGTGAGCCGGGGTAATGGATCAACCCACAAAGTCATCATGTTGAGATTGCCGAAAACTTCATCAATTATACGGCTCTTAAAATAACAGAAATCGACTGTCCCGATCGCTTTGCGCTCAGCAAAACCGGGGACCTGGACAGACTGATCCGCCATCGCCAAATGGCCATCATGATGTCCAATTGAAAGATGATAATTGCAGGATTGCTTTTGAAGAATTAGATCATACTGGAGAAGAGATGAGAATTGGAATGCTCTCCTGGGAGAGCTTGTACTCGATCAAGGTCGGAGGGGTGGCTCCACATGTCTCTGAGATCTCAGAGGCCCTGGCCAGAAGGGGCCATGAGGTTCATATCTTCACCCGAAGAGGCGAATTTGACTCCTATGATAAGATCAACGGAGTCCATTATCAGAGGATCGATTCAGACAGCTTCGGTGACGTCCTGGTCCAGATGGATCGGATGTGCGATGCCATGTATCATCGATTCGGCGCCGTCCAGAAGCTCTTCGGCAAGTTCGATATAGTTCATGGC
>JBFYLF010000012.1:0-13346 GCA_041305505.1 Methanothrix sp.
GCCTCTTCCTGGCTTGGTGGTATGGCCTTAGGCAGCTTCTCTAATTCCTGATAACCGTGGCCTCCATGAATGAAATATGCTGATCCTTGAGTCTTACTGTGTCCTGGTAATGGGTTAGATCCTTCTGGAGTGCATCGGCTTTACCGCGGGCCTGTTCGGCTTGCAGGTGGAAATAGATATGACTAATGCTCGAAGGGTCAGCAGCAGGCCGCCTCCAGCATTTCCTCCAGCCTTTCCAGGCGCGGGCCAGCATCGATGTTCTGCTCTGCGACCCACTCTTGGAGCTTTCGGATGGCTCGGCCTGAGTCGATGATCTCTCCTGCCCTCCTGAGGCCCTCTTTGAGGCTGGCGGCATGGCCGCTGATGCAGAGAATCGGTGCTGCATTGAGGCAGACTATATCCCGTCTTGGGCCCATCTCCCCGCCCATCAATAGTCGAAGAAGGCTCACGGCCTCAGCTTCTCTCCCGCCCTGGTGGAGGAGTTCCTTCTCCAAAGCAGCCTCTATTCCGAGGTCCTCCGGCCAGAGATCATACTGCCGGATGCATCCATCCCCGTCTATCTCAGCCACCTTCGAGCAGCCCAGGGTTGACAGTTCGTCCATGCCCCGGCTCCCGTCCCTGCTTTTGCCGTGCACCACAAAGGCTCTCTTGTATCCGATCTCCTTCATGGCTTGCGCCACCGGCAGGAGCATCTCCTCTGAGTATACGCCCCTCACAGCATAAGCGGGCTTGGCTGGGTTAGCGAGGGAGCCTGCCACATTCAGGACCGTTCCGAACCTGATCTGGGATAAGATCCGATAGAGGGCTGAGGGGTGGACACAGTGGCTCATGCCGTTGAATATGCCAATTCCTGCGCGCTCAATGCTCCTCTTCACAACCTTCGCGTCGCACTCCACATCCACCCCTAGTGTCTCCAGGATGTCGACCGCTCCGCACTTTGAGGTTATGGCCCTCGCCCCGTGTTTGGCCATGCATATGCCGTCTGCGGCAGCAACCAGGGAGGCAGCAGTGCTGATGTTGAACGTCTTTATGCAGTCCATTCCAGTCCCGCAGTTCTCAGCCAGAGGGCCTGATATCTCAGGATGAACCTTGACTGTGTCTATGTCGTATATGGCCTCCCAAATTCCTGCTATCTCCTGGGCCGATGCGCCCTTGGCTGTGATTGCAGCGAGGAATGCGCCCTGCTGAAGATCCGGCTGTAGATCTCGAAGGATCTGGCTGAAGAGATCATAAGCCTCATCTCTCGTAAGATCGAATCCCTTGATCAGCCTGTCCACATGGCTGCCGAAATATCTCAATTTATCTTCCACTGTCTCTCCACCAAAGGCCATTCGACAATTTTCCTGAGTCCCTTTCAAGCGCATACAATCGATTTCATACCCAATCTCAGTGCCGAGTGAGCGAATGCCTCATCGATATTCGCCAGAGACGATCTCTTTGTGATGAGCCAGTCTGCCCTGACCCTGCCCGAAGTCAAGAGGCCCGCCGCAGATTTGCAATGGCTGCTGGTGCAGCCGTAGGCGCCGACGACTGCCTTCTCCTTATAGTGAATCTGCCTCATGTCGACAATCTCCTCATGCTGCCCCGGGCTGGGCCCTGAGAAGACGCAGGCCCTTCCGCCTGGCGAGAGGAGGCTCACGAGATCGCAGTCGAGAGGGATTTCGGGAGTCGCTGAGAGGATGACATCCGTTCCCTGGCCATCGGTCTCTGCCATAACGACATCTTTCGGCTCTTCGGCTCGAGGGTCGAATACGACTGCGCTTGTATGCTTTTTGAGCAGACGGATTCGGTTGGGTAGCTTTTCAGCGATTATTATTCTCTCTGCCCCATAGATCCCGGCCAGCAATGCATGAAGAGCACCGATCGGCCCGCCGCCAAGTATGAGAACAGAGTCGTTCCGGCTGACGGAGGCCTTAATTTGACCGTTGCAGCAGCAGGCCAGGGGCTCGGTGAGGGTGAGGAGGTCGCAGTCTGCATCTTCCGGGAGGGGGTTTAAGCTGCTGGATAGGCATTCTGCCGGCAGGGCCATGAGATCGGCAAAGCCCCCCTGTGTATTGAAGCCCATGATCTTGATCTCCTGGCAGAGGTTGTCCTGGCCGCGAAGGCACTGCAGACATTTGCCGCAGGCTATGCCAGGCCAGATCTGGACGAGGTCACCTTCAGCGATGGAGGAGCCTGTACTGTCAAGCTCCAGGACTCTTCCGACCATCTCATGTCCGAGAACTGCAGGATAGACCAGGTCCCTGTGGCCCTGGTATCTCATCTTGATGTCTGTTCCGCAGACCGCGCAGGCTTTGATCTCCAAGAGGGCTCCGCCTTTCGGCAGCTCTGGATCGGGAAGATCCTCCAGCTCCAATATGCCCGGTGCCCGGAGAACGGCGGCCCTCATCTCTTCGGCAGCTCCACAGTCATGAGCACCCTGTCGGTCTCCTCGACAAGCCGGTCCTGAGAGACGCCGTGGATGCCAGCCAGAATGCAGGCTCCACCCATTCCAACGCCCTCCTTGACATAGCCCTGAGCATAGATCTGGACTGGAGGAATCTTGGACCTCTCAAGTCCCGGATCGGCATAGTAGTAGGTGCGGCCAGTGGACTCGACTATCTCTCTGAAGCCTGCAGTCCTGTCCTCTATGATGTATTTGGTAGTGGCAATGCTGATGTCCCCTTCGATAGACAGGGCCTTTGCAAGGGCCAGGACTGCAGCCATCTGAGTTCCACCTGATAGGACTGCGCGGCTGCCCTTGAGCCCCCTTAGCAGCCCGAGAGCTGCAGGCATCATTGGGTCGCCAACCTCCTCTATCGCTCTGAGGGGATCGTCTCTGAGGTCGCCCTCTTTGATTCCAGCCCGACAGAGAGCCTGGGCCACCACCTCTTCCTTGAGAGCGGTGGGATTGGACTGAAAGCTGCTGCTCACGCCTGCATCGTAGCCGAGAGCCCTCAGCACGGCAAGGGCCGTGGTCGTGCCTCCGGCTATGGACTCGCCTATGAAGACGCAGTCGGAGAGGCTGGAGAGCTTGCGCCCTAATAGGGCAGCGTTCTCGTAGATGGCGCGGGCGGCAGGAACTGCCGGGCTCATACGGATGTCGTTTCCCGCAGCCCCGCCCAGCTCTGCATAGGGGACGGCTGGCTTCTTTCTTAGTCCCGAGGCGACAAACATCGAGGGGATCCCCGTCAGATTCAGGGCGGCCTTGGTGACGATGGCCGGAGTTGGGGAGCCTCCAGGAGCCTCGGGAAGCTCAGGCATTGTTATGATCCTGTTTGTCTCCACAAGCTCGGCATCGGCTCCCGGAGTGTAGTCCGTCAGCTCAGGCGTGGTTCCCGCAGCAGAGAGTCCGGGAATCTTGCCGGTATCGGTATTGGAGATGATGCAAAGGAATAGCGGCCTCTTTGGAAGCGGCTCGAAGTCGGGGTAGATCCATTCTGGCATGAAGATCTGGCCGTAGCTGCAACTATATCAAACCAACGCCAGTAGGCTTAATTTAATTAAAGTTATTTTGCTTAATGATAAAGCCGGCTTTGGCTGTCCTATATTGTCGAGATAATCATGGCGCAAGGTTAAATCCCTATGAGGAGGAACCACTAAGCGATCGTCTTGAGCGAAGATTTCATGGCCAAAGCCTCAATAGAAGCCGCGTTGTTCGCATCAGGAAGAACCATATCAATCAATGAGATGGCTGCTCTCACCGGCCTATCTTTGGAGAGGGTGGAAGCCCTGGCAGAAGAGCTGGCCGCCGAGTATGCCGCCCGTCAGTCGGGCCTGGAGATCAGGAGAATCGGCGAGGGCTATTCCATGCAGGTTCGCTATGCTCTGGCCGGGCGGATCATCTCCTTTGCTCCACGGGAAATTGCGGCCCCGTTGATCAGGACCCTGGCCATCATCGCCTATAAGCAGCCCATCAAGCAGAGCCAACTCGTAGAGATCCGGGGCAACAAGAGCTATGATCATGTCAGGGAGCTTGAGAAGCGGGGGCTGATCTATGCTGAAAAGCAGGGGCACACCAAACTGCTCACAACAACCAAAGGATTCGCAGAGTACTTCGGAATAAGCTCTGCCAGCCCACAGGACATCAGGAGGGCACTTCTCAAGGGCAAGAGGCTGGTTGGAGTGACGTCCATGTACGAGAGCCTGGCGCTTCGACTTGGCATTGATTTCATAGTCGTCAATCCTTACAGGCCGGAGGAAGGCGATCTTGAGCTGCTGAAAGAGATAGATCTCCTGGTCCTCGCCCCAGGCTATAGAGAGAGGGTTGAAAAGATATATTCAGGTCCTATGCTGGAAGCTGGAGTTCGGACGCTCTCCCAGCTCAAGGAGAGCGCAGAGAGAATCTGCATTGAGGCTGGAGCGGGAGATGTAGAGCCTCTGGCTGCGGAGATCGACTCGCTGCTGGCCAGGCTCCGTGAGCGGGCAAAGGCGGCCGGGTCTGTGAAGCCCCTCACACCCATGATCGAGGAGCTGGCGAAGGATCTGCGCATAAGCATTCAGGAGGACGGCCGGACTGCAGCCCCAGACTCGGCTGGAATTGAGGCTGAGATCCTTGTTCCAGTGCACCAGCCATACGACATGGACATATTGGAGAGAATTGTGCAGCGCTGCGAGAAGATCTTGAGCAACTAAAAAGATGCGGGGGAATATAGAAAGGTAGATCTCGGGCCTCCAAGGGGCTTAACACGAGCCACTCCGACACTGGCCCTAACTTGGGGCAATTGTGGCTGAATATGGACGAGATTCTAATGGACTTGGGGCCAGCTCTCCCGAGGATTTCGTCTCAACCGGCTGTGTTGAATAAGTCTCTCAAATCGGCATGCAGCAGGCCACTCAAATCCATAGCAGCAAAAATCAAAATCAATATTTGGAGACGAGAATTAAATAAAGTTATCCGACACAACAGGGGCAGGAATGAATTAATAAACATAGAAATGCTCAAAAT
Source organism: Methanothrix sp. (assembly GCA_041305505.1). GTDB lineage: Archaea > Halobacteriota > Methanosarcinia > Methanotrichales > Methanotrichaceae > Methanothrix. The sequence continues at coordinate 4,928 of JBFYLF010000012.1, forward strand.
CAAGAGCTATAGCTTCGTGCAAATACTGTACGCACAGGTCGCTCGGAATCCCCTATGCAGATAACTTAGAGATAATCACTGCTTTCTTTGATTGACTCCAGTCTATTGGTGGGCATAATATGTGGCAAATCCAGGCTCAGACCTCAAAGAGTTTTAATATGAATCAATTTATAATATTTTGTGCTTCGACCACAAAGAAGATTGACAGGGTACTCAATTTCCTTACAGTGAGCTCCATATTGATAGCCTGCACAGGATTCTTTCAGACTTTAGGAGGATACATTCTGCTGGGCGCTGCCCCGGATATCCGCATCTGTCTATCCGTCTTTTTCATGACCTTTGCAGTCTACAGCATCAATAAACTGACAGACATCAAGGAGGATGCCATCAACCGTCCTGAAAGGATTTCCTTTCTCAAGGGTAGAGAGAAGCAGATCCTCGCCATATCCATCATCTCCCTCCTCTTCTCAGCGGGACTGGCCTATAGCAGCGAGCGTCGGGCTGTGCTCTTGCTATTGGTTCCATTCATTGTCAATTGCGCCTATAGCACTCAGATCCACCCAAGACTCCCACGTCTTAAGGATATTCCCTTCGTCAAGAACATCGCGGTCGGCCTATCCTGGGCTCTGGTCTGCACATTGATGCCTGCCGTCACAATTGACGACCGCCTCTTCTTGTCAGTGGCTGGAGTGGTTTACCTAATGCTTATAAAGGATTTTATAAATTCATCGCTATGTGACTTAAAGGATGTTACCGGGGATAGGGAGAGCGGCGTCAGAACAATACCTGTGATCCTTGGCACCAAGAAGACCAAGAAGCTTCTAATAGCCCTGAACAGCTCTCTTCTGCCGCTGCTATTTCTCGCCAAAGGCAAGACTCTGATAATTATCTCTATTTTGACCTTGGCAGAATATATATTTATACTCTGCTTTGGCGACGCAAGCTGCCCGACCAGATTAGAGCTGTTCGTCGATGGCGAGTGGCTGCTGATCTGCCTGCTGCTCTGGGGAACGGGAATTATTCGATTCTAAAGATACAATATATCTAAACCAGGACAAAAGGAGATGAAAGGAGGATGGCTCTCTAAGCCTCTACCGCCTCGTAGTCGGTATCTATGGTATCCTGAAGGCCGTCTTCGGCATGTGCAGTGACCATGCGCTCGGTTACATCCTGATCGGAGAGGATCTCAAGAAAGCGTTTTGTGTATCCGTCTCTCTCCGAGGCTCTCTGGCTGTCGAATATATTTCTGTACTCCGATATGGTGGAAGGTGCTACTCGAAGGGTTTCTGCCATCTCTTTAACCGATTTGCTTGCCTCGGTCAGACGGAGAAATTCATCCTTATCGAAGGGGGGTTTTAAATCACTTTCCCGGAATAAATGGAGTTTGATCCTTGCTCTGCTGACTGTTTTGTTGAGAGCACGATCTCCAAGCTGCTCCGCGATCTCGGTGTCGCTGTGTCCCTTATAAAACAGTCTGACCACGGATGAAAGCTGCTCGGCTGTCAGCTTGGTCTGGATCACGTATTGTTTTATCATCTCACGGACCACTCCGAGCAAAGCTCGCTCGATCTCGCTGCTCCCCCGGAGACTGCCATGACGGATAGCCTGCTTCTCCACTACTTTAGTTGTGGCTCCAATCTTTAAAACGAGGTCACGAAGCTGATCAGTCCTGCCACTCAAAGATTCACCCCTTGGAAACTCCCATGTTTATAGTATAAAGAGATTTCCATTGTATTCCAAACCTATTTATACACGAGCTTCATCTAGGAAGGCGGAATGTCCGAGACCAGCATTTATGTTGTGAAGACCACAGCGAATCAAGAGAGATCGGTGGCCAACATGATCGCCCAGATCGCACGCAAGGAAAAGTATGATATAAGGGCACTGCTGGTACCTGATGTGCTTAAAGGATACGTTCTCGTGGAGTCTCCTGCTCCTGAGATCGTAGACCAGGCAATTCAAGGAATACCCCATGCACGCTCTGTGATAAAAGGAGCCTCCAGCATTGGAGAGGTTGAGCATTTTCTATCCCCCAAGCCTGCAGTGATAGGCATAAATGAGGGGGCAATAGTCGAGCTCATATCTGGGCCGTTCAAAGGAGAGAAAGCTAGAGTCAAGCGCGTGGACATTGCCAAGGAGGAGATAACAGTCGAGCTCTTCGAGGCAATGGTTCCCATTCCCATCACTGTGCGGGGAGATCACGTTCGCGTGCTCAGCAAAGATGAAGTTAATATTTAGAGGTGACAAGTATTGGCTAATATGGTAGAAGCATTGGTCCCTGGCGGAAAAGCTAGCGCAGGGCCGCCGCTGGGTCCTGCATTGGGACCTTTGGGCGTAAACGTCGCCCAGGTGGTTGCCAAGATCAATGAGTTGACCCAGGATCTTAATGGAATGCAGGTTCCTGTCAAGGTAATCGTCAAGTCCAGAACGGAGTTTGAAGTAGAGGTAGGAACTCCGCCAACATCCGCTTTGATCATCAAAGAGATCGGCCTCGAGAAGGGGAGCGGCGACAAGACAATAGTTGGAAACCTGACTATGGAGCAGGTCATCAAGATAGCGAATATCAAGAGACGCGGCCTCCTCTCCAAGAGCATGAGGCATGCCGCCCGCGAGATCATAGGAACCGCAGGGTCCCTTGGCGCAACCGTAGAGGGCATGCCAAGCAAAGAAGCACAGCTGGCTGTAGCCAGTGGCAAATACGATGAGATATTGGAAGCGAAGGCTTAAAATAGAGAAGCTATTGTCTGGTTTCTAATTCTCTTTTTTGAGAAGCCGTAGAAGACCAAAGTGTCGCAGACTACGGAGGATTGAAATGGATATAGAAGAAGCCGTTAAACAGGCTATCACTGAGGCACCTGCCAGGAAGTTCAGCGAGAGCGTGGATCTGGCTATAAACCTTCATAACATCGACCTCGCCATACCAGGAAACAGAGTCGATGCCGAGGTTATCCTTCCCCACGGACTTGGCAAACCGACCAAGATCGCTGTATTTGCTGCCGGAGAGACGGCGCTAAGAGCCAAGAGCGCCGGAGCGGACCTGGTCATATCTGGCGACGAGATCAAGGAGTTCGCCGGAGACAAGAGGGCTGCTCGCAAGCTGGCAGAAGAGTACAAGTTCTTCATCGCAGAGACTCAGTTCATGCCTGTCATAGGTAAGAGCCTGGGTTCCATCTTAGGCAAGAGGGGCAAGATGCCGACGCCTCTGCCGCCTACTCAAGATGTAACCCCTCAGATACAGAGGCTCAAGAACATGATCCGTGTCAGGTCAAGGGATAGACCGACCTTCCACCTGACAGTCGGGAATCGAAATATGAATACTAAAGAGCTGGCTGATAACATCGAAGCTGTTCTTGTCAAGCTCGAGCAGACCCTCAAGGATGGCAGACATAACCTCAAGTCGGTTTATGTCAAGACCACAATGGGTCCTTCTATAAAGGTGATTTAGATGGCAGCAGAGACTCGTCATACTGCCCATATACCTGATTGGAAGGTCAAGAATGTAGCTGAGCTTGTAGAGAAGATAAGCAAGAGCCGCGTCGTCGGAATCGTGGGAGTTCGTGAGATTCCAGCCGACAACATTCAGCAGATGCGTGGCGACCTGCGGGGAAATGTCGAGATCAAAATGGTCCGAAACAACATAGCCCGCCGGGCCTTGCAGGCATCAGCCCCCGAGATCAGCAAGCTCTCAGATTACATCGAAGATCAGACCGCTTTGATCTTTTCGGATGAGAATCCCTTCAAGCTATACCGCCTTCTGGAGAAGGGCAAGAAGCCAATGCCAATCAAGGCGGGCTCGCGTGCCCCCCATGATATTGTGATCGAGGCAGGAGAGACATCGTTCTCGCCGGGACCGATGGTCGGAAAGCTACAGGCCGCCGGAATACCTGCCGCAATCAAAGGCGGAAAGGTCGTCATCAACCAGAAGGTCACATTGGCCAAAGAGGGAGATGTCGTCCCGGCCAAGACGGCAGAGATCTTGAAGACGATGGAGATCTTCCCGAGAAAGGTAGGCCTTGAGCTTCGGGCTGCCTACGAGGATGGACTGATCTTCAAGGTCGAGGACCTTACTATTGATGTCGAGGCCCAGCTCTCGGAGCTGACTGTCGCTTCTGCCAAAGCCTTCAGCTTTGCAGTTGAGATCGGCTATGCTACCCCAAGCACAGTCGTGCCCATGCTTCAGAAGGCTCAGACAAGGGCTCGCGCCCTGGTGCTGGATGCAGGCATACCAGTGCCCGGCATGATGGAGATGATCCTGGCCAAGGCCGCCGCCAATGCCAAAGCCCTGGCAAGCGTGGCAAGCGGAGAGGCCGCTCCAGCAGCTCCTGCGGCTGCCGCGCCTGCCGCCGAGGCCGAGGTCAAAGAAGAGAAAGATGAGAAGAAGGATGAAGAGGAGACCGCCGCAGGACTGGGCGCTCTGTTCGGATAAAATTAAATTAGAGGTTGATTCAAATGGAATATGTATATGCTGCTCTGCTGCTTCACAGCGCAGGCAAAGACGTTAACGAGGATGGAATCAAGAAGGTAGTCGAGGCATCCGGTGTGGCTGCCGACGAGGTCAGAATTAAGGCCCTGGTGGCCGCTCTGGAGGGCGTGGACATCGCAACGGTCCTCTCCCAGGCAGCAGCCGTGCCAGTAGCCGCCGCAGCCGCAGCTCCAGTCGCTGCAGCATCCTCAGCCAAGGCCGAGGCCAAGGCAGAAGAGACGGAGGAGGACAAGGAAGCGGCTGAGGAGAGCGGCGTCGAGGGCCTCGGGGCTCTCTTCGGCTAAATCTCCTTCAACTCTTTTTTTTCATATTTTTAGGTTAATCCAGATCGTCAATGACAATCATCCTGCAGAGGGATTATCCTGCACTTAGAATTATATATTTGTCTGGAGGAGGATTCCTATAAACCTGCTCATCTTTTAGCATAGCAATATTTATATACTAATAATACCATTTCATAGTATCGATTCTTTTTCGACTTGGATATTGCGAGGACTTAGCGAGAAGCAAGGAAGATCTCGGTTATTGCAGATATCGGATTTGATCGACTGGTCCCCCATTCGTCGGATCCTGGATGAGATGTACGATAATAAGAGCGAGAAAGGTGGAAGGCCTAACTTTGATGTGATTTTAATGTTTAAGATCCTGATACTTCAAAAATGGTATGGCCTAGACTATCATGCTGCTGCGCTGGAGCCGGCTGCGGAGCACTGGAGCGAAGGCGAGAGGAGGAAGTTTCTGTAGGCATCTTTGCAGAGCTGGCCCGCTATCCGGCCCGCTGGCAGGGCATAGTCATGCGCCAAGGGGCGAGAGAGGATGTGACTCTGGAGATGGCGGTGAGCGTGTAGGTTTGCAGGACAAATCTACGCTGAGGCATGGTCAATCGATGAACTTCCTGGAGCGCTTCAATATACTTTGATATTGAGTTCAGAGACTTTGGCTATGGCCTCGAAATCCCTGTCTCTGGTAATCAGAGTCTCGGCGCCGTTCGCCTCAGCAATTCCGGCTATCAGAACATCCAATGAATTGACTGAGATCCCGAGAGCCAGGAGTCTGCTCATTATCTCGCTTGACCTCTCGGCAGAGCTTCTGTCCAGGTCCAGTATCCTGATATCGGAGAAGAGTCTTCTGAAGAATCTTTCTTCCGCCCTGGCTTTCTGGCGCTTGATGCCGACATAGATCTCGTGATAGCTTATGACGGTGGTTGCCACATCGGCATCCAATGATTTCAAGATCTCGTTTCCACCCCGGAAAAGGTCGATCAGGGCGCTGGTATCCAGGATGATCAAATTCTCGACCTCGCCATCTCTCTCACCATTTTGGAGTCTGCCTCAATCTTATCCAATAGCGGACTGTCCTTGAGGGCTCCAAAGTACTCGGAGAGGTCAGTCCTGTCCTTCCGAACCAGCCTCTCTATTGCATCGCTGAAGCTCTCGTCCTCCCTTTTGGCGCCTTTAAGAAGGTCGTACACATCATCTCTGATGGAGATGGTCTTGGAAGCCATGTATCTGTGTATGTATGCACAGATATATATAAGACATTGTCCGGGCACTGGCCTATGCCGCTCTGAAGGGCCGGGCGGGCAGGATCGCGCCAAACCAGATCCTCCGGTCGGGCGACTTCGAGGCCGATTGTGGCAGACGACGAGAGCGGGGGGCTCGTCGTGCAGATGATGTTGCCGCGGGCTGACCTGGAGGCACTGGCCTTCTTACATGCCGCTGCGCTGGAGCCGGCTTCTGAGTACTGGAGCGAAGGCGAGAGGAGGGAGTTTCTGGGGGGCATCTTTGCAGAGCTGGCCCGCTATCTGGCCCGCTGGCAGGGCATAGTCATGCGCTGGGGGCCTGGGGAGGATGTGACGCAGGAGAAGGCGGTGAGCAGGTGATTGAGATGAAAATAATTTTATTTTTAGAATCGTTATTTGCTTGGCATAGTTTATCTCAACCATATAGAAATAAGATTAGAATTTTGCAAGCCCCCATTTCCATATTTGACGTCTCTGCATTTTCAATCTCGGTTTCCTATTCGAGATATGGTCAAATTTGCGGCATATTTAGCAAGCGAATCCTCGGGATCCAGCTCCAAGACCTTTTCAAAGGCTATCAGGGCTTCATCGTATCGGCTTAAAGCCGCCAGAGCGAGGCCCCTGTTGTAGTTGGCCTCAATGCCACGTGGGTCTATCTGGATGGCTCTCTCAAAGCTACTCAGTGCATCATCAGTTCTGCCGCTCTGATTTTGGGCAAGCCCCAGGCCGAGCCAGGCATCGGAGTCATTGCCACACAGATCAATGGATCTGTGAAATGCATCTTCCGATAGACTGTAGCTTCCAAGTGAGTAGTAGATGAGAGCCAGGTTGTGCCAGACATCGCTCTGAGATGAGTTGAGCCTGCTCGCCTCTTCCAGGCTCTTTGCAGCATCACTGAAGTTGCCCATAGCTGCCTGGAGGCTTCCAAGATTCGACCAGGCTGCATAGCTATCGGGCCTGATAGAGGCTGCAGTCTCGAAGCACCACATGGAATAGGAGATGTCTCCAAGAGCTGCCAGGACAAGTCCTTTTCCGAGCAGCGCCTCGAAATCATCAGGATCGATCTCCAGGGTCTTATTAAACATCTGTATGGATCGGTTGTATTCTCCTAAAGCTGAGAGGCAACTCCCCTGTCCCCTGAAACTTCTGCTGCTCTTCGGGTCCGATATAGTCGCAAGCTCATAATAGCTGAGAGACGCGCTGTAGTTGCCAGTCATGTAATTCACGTCCCCCAGCCCCAGGAGGGCCCTTGTGTTTTGGGGCTGGAGAAAGAGAGCCCTTTCATAAGCCTGCACTGCCTGGTTCTGATCGCCTTTGCAGGCTAGAGAATCGCCGAGGCCTGCCCAGGCGGCAGAGCGGTTCTCATCAAGCGTCAAGGCCTCTCTAAAAAATCCCAGAGAAGATTCGCAGTTGCCCATCAGATAGCTCGCATCGGCTTCTCCCAAAAGTGCCCTGGTGCTCTGAGGGTCCAGGGCGGCAGCTCTCATATAGAGAGGCAGCGCCATCTCCGCTTTATCATCTTCAAGGAGAGCCTGAGCTGCTCCCAGGAGAGCGCGCAGGTTTCCCGGATCCATCTCAAGAGCCTTCTCATAGACGGGCAGAGCGCCGGCAGGATTGTCCTGGAGCAGGAGGCAGTCTCCTCTGCCGACGAGTGCCTCCAAATTCTCAGGCTCCTCTGCAAGCGCCTGATCGTAGCATAATGTTGCCTCTTTCGACCGGTTCATCCCCATGAGTGCGTCTCCCTTTCCGACCAGTGCCTGTACGCTTTTCGAGTCGATGAAGAGGGTCCTGTTGAAGCTCTCCAGAGCAGAAAGGAAGTCGGATAGAGCAAGAGCGCTCCTTCCAGATCCCAGCAATGCATCTACATCATCTGGATTTATCGAAAGGGCTGAGGTATAGGCCAGAAGAGACGAGTTATAGTCCTTCCTGGCATAAAGAGCATCTGCCTTGCCGAGGATTGATGCCATGTCTTCGGGACTGTGGCTGAGCGCCTCCTCAAAGCACTCCAGAGCTCGATCGTATTGCAGAAGTGCAAGATGGGCCAGCCCACATCCGCGCCAGGCGGCTGTGTTCTCACTCTCTCGCTCAAGTATCCTGGCGAAGCACAAAGCAGCCTGCTGGAAATCCTTCATCTGTAGCAGCAGCTCTCCTTTGGCGAGGAGTATACGGGTGTCGTTGTCGTCGCGCCTGAGCGCCTCGTCGTAGCTCTCCAGAGCATTCTGATACCTATTGAGCTTCTCTTCGGATCGAGCTTTGTCGCTCCAAAGTGTGATGTCATCTGGATCCAGGCGCAGGGCCGAGTCAAAGAACAATTTTGCCATTTTATATCTTCCCAATTCGAAGAGTGCCCGTCCCTTAAGTGCCTGGGCGGAAAGGCTGGACTGGTTTAGCTGCAAAGCCCTATCCAGAGATTC
>JBFYLF010000013.1:0-13209 GCA_041305505.1 Methanothrix sp.
GATCAGGGCAATCCCTTTTTTTATCAGTGCAGAAAAATAGAACGGATAAATTCTGAGGGCCCGGTCATAGCATATGATCTCTTCTTCGAACCATTTCAGCTTACCAAACGCATATCCCCTGTTCACCCATGCTGACAGATAGCGGGGCCTCAGTTCCAGTGCACGGTCGCAACACTGGACCTCCGCTTCAAACCTTCCCAGCATCCCCAGCGCAACACCCTTGTTGTTCCACGCAGTCGCGCTCTCAGGGTCGATCTGCAGCGTCCTTTCGCAACATTCCAGTTTGTCCTGAAAGCGACCGAGCATGCCTAACGCAAATCCCTTGTTGTTCCATGCATCGACATAGTTGGGATTTAGTTCGATTCCAGAATGGTTATATAATTTCAGGAACAATCCCTGAGTATGCTACGAAAAGCAATAGTTGTGTTTATTTTGATGCTGTTGGCACTAGGGGTTGTTGATGCCAGGATGCCAGCGGTCGGCGATCACGTATTTATAGCGACAAGTTCCTCGGTTGCCGTCTATATGCAGGTTCAAGGGGAAATAACCGATATAGGAGACGGATTAATTTGTCTCAGATGTGAAGCTGATCCACGTCATGACGTGCCATATGATGTATGCGTTGGAGTCGGATCTATCGCTTCGCTAACTTGGGTTTAGTCGATGACTTAAGCCCGGGTAAATCACCAATTAAGAGGGAATTTTGATATGAAGAAATGTTATTATCGTCATGTGGGGGAGATTTCTCTAATTATAGCTATCCTTACATTAATCACATCTTTAGTAGGAACAGGTCAAAATTCAGAGGTCAGTACACCACCACAGGTTCTCTCTCCGGTGGAAGGTCCAATTAAAGAAGTTTTTGACCTTGGCGACTGCCCCAAGGACGGAGCCCAGCCTGGAGCATGGTGTTTCAATCAGCATAAAACGGGAGATAAAGGTATAGGGCATCTAGTAGGCGGGGGTATAAAACAAGCAGATGATACATATGCGTGGGATGTTAACCTGAATACACCAAAACATGACTCAGATAATGATAAGCCCGTCTATGCTGTAGCACAGGGTACAGTCAGTCAATCCTATGGGGGATATACGGACGGTAAATATGGAAATGTGCTCATAGAACATTCTTATCAAGGAAACACTTGGTGGAGTGGATATCTTCATTTAACCGATATTCAGGTAAAAAAAGGACAAAGCGTTAATGAAAATACAGTTATCGGTAAGATCTCTCATGTAAAGGCAGATAATAATCATTTGCATTTCGTTGTGTATACTGGCAAAAACAGTCCAGGAATGCTTAAATCCTTTGATGCACAAATCGCGTCTAGAAAAGGAAATGCAGCAGCTGTTAGAATGCCAACGGTTGGAGACAAAGTGTTCATAGCGACACGTTCCTCGGTTGCCGTCTATATGCAGGTTCAAGGGGAAATAACCGATATAGGAAACGGATTAATCTGTCTTAAGGCCACTAAAGGTTCCGACGATTCTATCTATGATATATGCGTTGGCACGGACACTATTGCATCTATAACACGGGTGTAGGTAGTTGGCTTTTGGCTAGCCACGACTTTGGACCGTATTGATCCAAGATGGTTTTAATCAACCCAAATTGAGGGAGAGATGCGAAATCAATCTCGCCCTCACGCTATCTGGGATCGGCGGCAAGCGCCTGCATGGTGAACTCCTTGGCCCGCGGAAGGTCGCCCGCTCGCTGGTAGCCGAGCGCCAGGGCTACGCAGACGTGCGAGTGGCCGGGAGCGAGCTGGAGGCAGCGGTGCAGGAGCTCTCGCCCCTTATCGAGCTGGCCGAGGTCCACGTAGCAGTGGTCCCTGGTTGTAGAGGAGGTCGGTGTTATCGGGATCCAGGGCAAGGAGCTCTTCCAGGTAGATGCGGGCCTCGTCGAGCTGGCCGGAGGCGAGGAGCTGCAAGGCGTGGTTTGTTAATAACGATGTATTATTGCATGTTACTAATTATGTACTATTTATATGACTTCAATGTTTATGAAAGTGTGTTTCAAGAGCACCGTCAATGTATGTCGATGTCATAACCTGACTATTTTATGACATTAATTTTGCGAAATTCCATATCATCTTAATAGTGTACTACTAGCACGATCGCAAAAATACACATATACCCCTTGTAAGAGGATGGTCGGGACCGTAGAATTTCGTGCTGATCTGCTGCGCCTCACGAATGAGGCTCAATCCTTCGTCATGGCCGCCCTGGGAATATATGACTCTGCCAAGGTTGAAAAGAAACAGGGCAATGCTTGGATGGTTATCGTCGGTCCTGTAATATTCCCTATTGATCTTAAGCGCTTTCTCATAACATCTTTGTGCCGCTCTGAGACGTCCTTGACTATGCATAATCCAGCCTAAGTTGAAAAGGTAGTTGGATACAACGGGATGTTTTGGCCCCAAACTGCTAGCTTTCCTGCCGATTCTAAGCGCTCTTTCAAAGTATTTCTTAGCTTCTTCGTAATCATGCTGATCCATTAGGACTAATCCAAAGTTATTGATATCTACAGCCACATTTGGATGATTTGGTCCGTAGATATTCTCATCAATCTTGAGAGCTATATTATATCGTTCTCTAGCGCCTTGGAAATCACCATGACAGCGCAGAACTGAAGCTAAGTTATTATTTATTGTGGCTATATGCTTTGTATCATGAATCTTTTCAAAAATATCGAGCGCTTCTTTGAAACGTTCTTTGGCTTCCTTTAATTTTCCCTTGTCATGGAGAACTTTTCCAAGGTTATTCAGTATATTCGCCACCGCTAAAGTATCGCAGTCAAGACCGTCAGTTCTTATGATATTCAAAGCCTCATTAAAAGCTGATTCGGCCTCGACGAATTCACCACGTGTTTGTAAGTATAGGCCAGCTTGATTAAATAAGTGTGCTGTGGTCATCCGATCCACCTGAAGATCCTTAGCATGTTTCGATGCCATGAGTGCATGAGGCAGTAGAATCGAACGTTTTTCCCAAGATTCTTTGTCCGTATCGTGAGGAAACACATTGTTCAAAAGCTTGACGGCCGCTCCGGCCCATTTTTTGCGATACCGTAGAGCCAGGCTGTCGCAAGTAACATCCTGCACCAGCTTGTGCACCGAGATCTTATCTCCGCTCCTGCTGATCAGCGAATAGCATCTGAGCGCGCGCAGGACCTCATCCCGCTTATCTTCGTGCCTCAGGACAGAAGCCACGCCATCGGGCAGCATCTCTGAGCCTTTGACCAGGTACGCTAGCGGTATTTCATCGGGCGCAAGATACGAGAACAATCTCAGCAACCCAATGGCAGCCGGATGTTCCTTCCTAACCGCCCGGAAGGATATATTCCAGGTGGTGGCCACGGTATAAGGATAATCGCTCGGTTTTGCCTTGGCCAGCATCTTGAGCTTGCGCTCCTGGAAGGCCTTCAGGTATTCGTCCAGAGGCTTGCCCGTGGTATCCATGTACGCCCCGGCCTGCTCCAGGGCCAAGGGAAGGTCGCCCAAGGCATCTGCCAGCTTATCGGCTGCACCTTGGTCTTGCTGGCCTGTGCGCTTACACAGGAACTCGATCGATTCCGGGCGTTCGAACCTGGCCACCTCCAGAGGCCGGGCCAGGTTGCCCCAGCTGGGATTACGAGAGGTTATGATCACATGTCCTCCGCCGCCGTGTGGCAGGTGAGGCATAAGATCCTCAGAGTTTTGAGCATTGTCAAAGACCAGCAGCCAGCGGGATTGTGTCTCCAGAAAATTCCGGGCCGCCTCGGCCATAAGGTTCGGATCTCCGCTATCCCAGCCCGGCAGCTTCAAGCTCGTGGCCATGAGTGCATAATCGTCGAGCAACGTGGAGAGCAGCTCCGAACGCAGCCACCACACGATATCGTAATCATCCTGATAGCGATAGGAATATTCCAGGGCCAGCTGGGTCTTGCCGATACCTCCCAGGCCGGTCAGGGCCTTTATGTGAGTCAAGGCCACCTCATTTCCTGATAGCAGAGCTGCCTGGAGGTCGGTGAGCAACTCGTCTCGGCCGGTGAAATTGGCGTTTCGGGGATGAGGTATGTGCATGCCCTTCTTATTCTTCAAAAGCCCCCAAATCTCTGGAGGGACCTTCTCGCTCGTGATCTGCACATAAGTTTGCCGAAGGTTGCTATTACGAACACCGCCTCCGATGGATATGCTGCCGTGATCAGGTGATAATGTCTGATCCGAGACGGTCGTCTTAGACTCGGCATTGATATCTGCAGCCTCCTGCAGGGGGTCATCAAACTTGAAGGATTTCATAGATTCATTTGGCTCTGCTTGAACGCCATGTTTAAGCCTATTTCGCAGGCCTGAGGGCACAAGATAGCGTCTGAACGGCCCGACTAAGCTTAATTGGCAGCCCTATATCACCCAAAAAAGTAATAGATTAGGACATATATCATCCTAGCTGTTGAGATCATGATCGAGACTACTTTGATACAACAACTGTCTGCACTGCTGGCTCCGGCCTTACCCTACCTGATGGGGTCTGCGGCCGTAGCTGGTAAGAAGATGGCTGAGGCTGTGGGCAGCAAGATAGGTGAAGGAGCCTGGAACAAAACCCAAGAGGTCTGGGATAAGCTCCGGCCCTGGGTGTACAAGAAACCCGAGGTGGCGGCGGCCTTGAAAGAGGTGGCAGATAATGCAGATGATCCCATCTACACCAACACCCTGCCTCTAAACCTGAAGAAGCTTCTGGAGGTGATGCCCCCGGAGACGGTCAATGAGATCCAAAATATTGTCATCTTCCAGACAAAAAACGAGTCAAGGGTCACCATGATCGATCGTGGCAGCGTGGGCATCGTAGGCGAAGTCTCGGGCAGCACGATCAATGCAAGCTACCACAGCTACGACAAGAAGCCCGAATATAGTTCTGAACCCAAGGAATGATACTTATTTGGCCGATAGACCTACTTCAGGATATCGATGATTAGTATCAATATTTTGGAGCAGCACTATAGAAGAATATGTCAGATCATGCTCGAGATATTCAGGCTGTCTCTCAACGTTGAACCAGGGCACTCACAGCCAGGAAGACGTTCAGTTAATGCTGAAGGTGTTTGCTGACAGAGGCGGTGTGGCGGTAGATAGGGATATTAAAGACCGTATAATTTATGCGGCGTTAACATCATTTCTGACGCCTGAGGCTATAGCAGTATTGCGTTCTGCTTATCGACCTCCAGAGCTTCCGCGAGCCGGAACGCTGCCCTGGAGAGGATATCTTCCACCAGGATCGCGTCTGCCATTTCCGTCTAACGCCGTTTTTACTGGCCGTGAGGAGAAGCTCCATGAGCTGGCCAGCAAGCTGCTCTATTCCGGTACCAAAGGCGTAAGCGTTACTCAAGAGGCGGCTGTAGCCATGGGGATGGGAGGCACCGGCAAGACCCAGCTGGCTGTGGAGTTCTGCTATCAGTACGGACGTTTCTTCTACGGAGTACATTGGATACAGTTGCCGATCGGCCAGGTGGGCGGCATTGTCAGCCAGAGCATCGATGCAGAGATTGCAGCCTGTGGCGAGAAGATGTGCATTCCCCGCTGGCCTGAGAAGCTTTCTGGAAAAGGTAGCTCTCACCTTGAAAACCTGGGAAGAGGACGGGAGCAGGCTGATTGTTCTGGATAACGTAGAAGATCTTTCGGCAGCGCAAGAGCTTATGGCCAGGCTATCCAAGGCCCGTTTGCTTCTCACCTAAAGAAGCTCGACCTGGCCAGCTCATATCGACCTGAAGACCTTGAAGCTGAATGTTTTCACTCGGCCACAAAGCATCGAACTACTGTGCAGAATTGCCAGTCGGCTGAGAGATGTGCCTGAACCAGAACTCGATGCCATTGTCCAAAAATTGGGCGATCTGCCGCTGGCCATAGACTTGGCGGGCTGCTATCTTAAAGAATGCTTCTATGTATCACCCGTCAGCTACCTAAAAGAGCTGGATAACTCCGTCGTCCTTATTGAGCACAAATCTCTGCTTAATTGGGCCGAGGCGGAAGACAATCCCCCAAGCATGCCACAAGCCTGGCCACTACATTCGCCTTGAGTTGGAAGAGGCTCGCAGATGAAGAGAAGGACGCACTGCCTAAGCGAATTTTCAGAACCTGAGGATACTGTGCACCGAACATATCGATTCCCAAGAAACTGCTGGATGAGCTGGCAAATGTGGCTGACAAGTCTCTTTACCGAGCCTTAGGACGCTTATCCTAGCTAGGTCTGATTGAGCCCACGGATGCTGGACCAAGACTTCATCCTCTGATGGCCGAGTTCGCACGACTGCTAGATCGAGGTGCAAGAGACAAGGTTCTGCTCGATATGGCTAACGCAATGATCGAGCTCACCACTTGTGCCCTGGAAAGTGGCTTGCCTCAACATATGAGCACACTGAGAGAGCATTTAACTGCAGTGGCTCTTGCAGCTGAAAAAGAAGAACTACAGAGGACAGATGGGTTGTGGAATAATCTGGCAAGCTATCAACAAGTCTTGGCGGACTACAAAGGTGCCAAAAAACTCTTCGAGAGAGCTCTGAAGATCGACGAGCAGGTCTACGGCAAGGATCATCCCAGCGTTGCCATCAGAGTCAACAACCTCGGATTGGTGCTGCATGATAAGGGTGAGCTGCAGAAAGCCCGGAAGTGCTTCGAGAGAGCCCAGAATATATTTCGAGATAGGCTCGGTGAGGACCATCCCAGTACGAGAATCGTAGCAGGCAATCTGAACTCTGTCAAACAGGGCTGACATTAGCTCTTGACCGCCCCCCGAGCTCATGTCATGAAATTGATATTTGATGACATCAACATCAGCTAGATTGAAGGACAAAACCGCCTAGTCAAACAGCAGCTTAACCCCTCACTTTCGCCCCGCCCACTTGCCTCGCCCTCATATCCTCGCAGCTCCTGCCTTTAAGCATGGAAATCGAACTCCTCCCCACCGTCTCCCTGCTCCCCGAGACCAACAGCCTCCTCATCGCTCCCGTGTAGATGCTGGCCGGCGCCCTCAATAGCCACCTGGAATTGCAACGCTACAAGATCCTCTTCATCAGCGGCCGCAGCTCCAGTCGGCTGAATCGCAACTTCACGCAGCTGGAAGTGCACCGCGCCAACACCCTCTTCCAGCTCATGACCATCCTGGAGAAGGCCCACCATTCGCTGATTCTCATCGAGCATGACCCTCTCCTCTACGAGGACGCCCGAGAGATGACCGAGTACGTCTCTCATGCTCTGAGCGATGCCGCAAAAGAGGCCGCCGTGCTGCTCTACGCTCAGGGGATTGACCCTTTCTTCGAGGACCTGGTGCAGAATGCCGACCGGGTGTTCTACTTTGAAGAAGGCCCCCGTGAAACTCCAAGGCTGGTGGCCAAAGCCCACCCGCGGGCGAGGGAGAACCAGAGAACTCTGGAGGCCTATTCATGAGCTGGCCCTGGAGACGGCAGGCCCGGCCGGTCGAGCCCAGGCGGGCGATCAGCATCAGAGCCCTGGAGCTGGAGACGGCCAAAGAGATACTGGCGGAGGTCTTCCATGCCCGGCCCGGCGAGGTGGAGGAGATGATAAAAAGCAGGCTGGAGGAGGGCGTGCCAGGGGAGCGCGAGGAAGGACGGTGGCCGGAGGAGCCCCAACATGTTATGCATGAATGTGAGCGGCAAAAGTATTTCATGAGGCCTATCGTCCACACTAAAATTGATTGATATGAAGAACTGGAATATGCTAATGGTAGTAATCTTGCTGTTGACTGCGACGGTTTTCGTCATGCAATTGGCTTTGGCAAAAGAAGAAGCGATCACCTCATCCAATAAGACAGAACTCGTCTCATTTGTTGAGTCCGCTTTGGCTTATGCCCAAGAGAACGGCAAAGATAAAGCGCTCGATGAGTTCAGCAATAAGACCAGCTCATTTGTCCGCGGAGACCTCTACATCTATGCTTACGATTTCAATGGAACTTGTCTTGCACATCCATTCAAACCCGATTGGATAGGTAAAAACAAGCTGGACGTAACAGATTCCAATGGCGTCCCATCTCTCAGGAACACGCTCAATGTTGCCAAGGAAGGGAATGGATTTACTTACTTCATCTTCCCGAACCCTGCTCACGGTAACAGAGATGAGTTCAAGATCGCTTATGCTATGAAAGTGGATGACAATTGGTTTCTAGGCTCTGGAATCTACATATCCTGTTCGTGATAGGTAGCTATTTCCTTTTTGATAGGCCAGGAAGGGCATAACACGAATCTGTCCCGCCTCTGCATCACCTTGCAGCTTCTGCGCCTCCCGGCGGGCCGCGGGTGCATGGGCAGCGGCCTTCTGCAGGGCTCGGGCGTCCCTGGCCAGCTCCCGAGCGGTCCTCTGCAAAGTCTGGCGGCGGTCGCCGGCGGCGGTACGGTGCATGAGATTAAATTCTATGGCATTTTACTTAATGCTTTTCATAATGTCATAGAACTTTTTCTCGATTCCGTTCTCCACTGGAAATAGAATAATAAAAAGGTGGATAAAACGAATAGGCAGTACATATGCTGCCCTTCAAAATTCCAGGTTGTCGAACTCTTCCAGCTCTTCTTTTGTGAAGAACTCGGACCAATCAGCGGCTTGTACTTTCAATATGGATCTTCCGCCTCGTATATCCTTCTCAGTGTGCACAAGTCCTTCCTTTTCGAGTCTCTGGACTGAGCCATACACCTTTCCGCTCGACCAGCCCATCAGTTTCGCCAGCTCGTAAATGCTATATCCAGGTCTCTTGTTGATAACCTTGTAAAGGTCGTAATCGGTATCAAGCCCTTCTGTTATCCTGGCATCAATCGCTTCTGTGGGCTTCTTCATAGTAGCTGCTGCGCCCAATAGATTCACTCCATCTTACTGATTACCGTAATCTTTTGGCGATCCTACTATAAATACATATCTCGTTCTAAATTATGTATAAAAAGCATAATACTGCTTTGAATTTAGTTTCCTGCTAATTAAGCTATTTTAGATTAATTTTCTAAGATTTTAAGCCGATATAACATATTACAATATAGTTTATATACGTTAAATTACATTATCTGCTGCCAAGGAGGTGGGATAAGTCTCAGATATCGAGGAACTGAACGAAATCCAAAAGGCAATCCTTGTCAATCTTTGCAGCAAAACAAAGGGCATTAAAGGGTCTCATCTACCTAAGCCCTACTTCATGAACAAGCCCCAGACTCAAGGGCGCAAAGCTGACAGGGCCTTACGTGAACTCATCGCCCTTGGATACATTAAAAAACATCCTACAGGCGGCGAAACTACGTATGAGCTTGATGAAAGGGGATTTGAGGCGTGCCAGAAGATCAGAGAGCAAAGAAAGGCTCGCTAAGCCTGCATGCCTACCTTTTTGCTTTTCAATGACAATCGTTCTCAGAATCTAAGGTCTGGAACGTCAAGAATAGCGCATAATCTTCCTCTTCAATCTGCGTCATCTGCCAGCCTCTCCGCCATCCCCCACTCCTCGCCCAGATCCACCCCGATATCCATCCCCGACTCGATCCTCTTGAAGCCGGCATACATGATTCAGGTGAGCTCCAGCGCCGAGAAGGCCCTCCCCGGCCCCCTGGGCTTGAGCTCTCGGATCGCAATCTTGGAGAGCCCGTTCCTGGCCAGGGCCATCTTCCCGCCACGATTAGGAGGAGCATAATGTGTCATCAAACCCGTGGTAAAAACACGAAATGCAAAACTGGTTATGTCTAAATAGTCATCGAAATCTGTGATTTAGATATAGATTTATGTTTAGACCTCAATTCGTTCCTCTGCATAACCAACTACTGTAAACGCTTTTGCCTTAAATATAGACAGGCCAATATGGGCCCAATAGTGGCTCTTCTCCCGCACCCCTCCCGGAAGAGAACGGCACGGGCGAAATGTTAGACGGCCAGGAGCAGAAAGATTGCTCGCTCCAGGATCCTGGAGGGCTCCACCTTGCGAGAGCAGCCGCGCTCAAAACAATCATCGATATTCTTCAATGGGCTCACCAATCAGCGTTACTGAATTCATGACCAGGGAATTATAGAAGGGCAGATCTTCTCTCCTGAGCCTCTCCAGCTTTTCGGGCGTCAGCACCAGCAGATTGACTTCGCCCTCCGCCTGCTGGCTCAAATCCTTCTGCAGCCTCGCCAACATCCTCTCCGGAGGCAGGCTATCTGCTCTTATCCAGACATCCAGGTCGCTTTCCTGGTGATTCGTGCCCCTGGCCCAGCTCCCGTAAAGGCCCAGGCCCCTGGCAGAGCCCAGGGAAAGAGTCGACAGGTCTATTCTCTCCAGGTTGAGCAGGAGTTTGATGGCCCGAGAATGAGCGCCATCACGAGGAGAATACTCTCGACCCTCCTTTTGCAGCAAACCATGTTCCTCCAGGAGGCGCAGATAGCGAGAGACAAGCCCTTTGGTGACGCCTGTGGCCCTTGAGACCTCGGCCACGCGAAAGGCACTGCGAAACATCGCATAGCGCAGGACCCTGGCCCGCTCCTCAGTCTTGAACAGCTCTGTGAGCATGCGTAGCATTATGTTTACATGCTATAAACATTTTGTTTATAGGCTGAAAACAGTTTATTTACAGGGCGTAAACACTTGCATGCTGTCGCCGATCTCCTGCCAGTACCTCAGCCCACGAGGCCGATCTCGAAGGAGGCCTCACTCTATCGCCTACCGCCTTGCCTCCATCTGCCCTCTCGCCAGCCGTATGGCCTCGCGGTTTGTAGCTAGCCCTGATTTTCTTCAGCGCCATGAGATTTCTGGGATCTGCGGCCATAAGCATGGGAAAACATATTCGCTCATTGGTTTTCCGGCGAACATTTAAGTTTTAGACGAGCCATTAGTACTGCTATATGCTCATACTTACTGCAGTAATCCGCAAAGAAGAGGACATGTATATTGCCGAGTGCCCGGAAGTAGGAACAGTCAGCCAGGGGCCGACCATTGAAGAGGCAACAAGAAATCTCAAAGAGGCTACCGAACTCTATCTGGAGGAGTTTCCTTTAAAGAGCACGGAAAGATCCTTTATCACCACTTTTGAGGTAACAGAAATTGCCGAAACTTAGGGGAGTCTCCGGCGAAATCGTCGTTAAGATCCTGTGCAATCGTTTCGGATTTGCGGTATCAGGACAGTCAGGAAGTCATGTCAGGCTCTCGAAGATCACAGCACAGGGGAAGATTGGCACAGTAGTACCAATGCATGATGAGCTCAAGCCTGGGACGTTGAAAAGCGTTCTTAAGTTAGCCGGAGTCAACGCCGACGAATTTGCCGAGTTCCTGTAGCGGTAAATGCGGCCACATAGAAATCCTATTCCTGCTCTGTAAGGCTGCTGAGGAAGTCGAGAGTCTAGACTCTAGACTCTACTGTCTAGACTCTAGAGTCGCCCACTGGCCCGAAAGAGAAGCCAAACGCCTGCGTTCCAATCAGTTTATACTGGCAAGAAAAGCAAAATGGACTGACCCTCGGTATTCCCAATCGGGCGTGATCCCCTCTCGCCTTTTACATAAAGGCACGGTTTCCCAGGGTCTTACCTATCCACTCATGATAGTGCCTTGCTGGCCGATATATCTTCCGGCTCCCTATATCCACTGGAACTATAATAATAGAAAGGTAGATAAAAAAGGGCCTATTCACGCTCCTGGAAATGCTTGTAAAGCTTGTGTGCTTTGTCGATCGTCACGATCTCCAGGATCTTGACCTGCTCCTCCTCGCAGATTTGATAAAACACAGTGAATGATCGCCCAACATGAAATCGATAGAGCTTGAATTCAAGATGCAGCAGCTCTTTGTCGCCTCCTTGGCCAGGGAATGGATCCTCGGCAAGTGCATGGCACCTCTCTTTAATAAGCCGCTGGCTCTTCTCCGGAAGCTCTGATAGATATAACAGAGCCTTTCTATCGATAACCACCTTGCGGCTCAAGGAGGCAACTCCACGAAATCACCTTCATCAGCAATCTGCAACAGACGCTCGATCAAACGAGCCTTCTTCTCTCTTTCGATCATCTCTGCGAGGAGCTGGTTGAAGGTCTCTCCCGGCCTCCTGAGATCGGATAGTTCGGCCCACACAGGCTCAGTCACAGCTACACGCTTTGTGGCAAGCATGGTGATCTTGTAAAGATTGTAAAGCAGATATAACTTTCGGCACTTCAGCGATTACCCGTAAGCAAGATGCAACTATTTCGGCAACAAAGCATCTCCTAGAACCCTATCCCCTTCCTCTGCCGTCTCTTCCAGCAGCCTCTAATCTACCATTTCGTTTCAGAGGTCTGCTCAAGCTCCGCCCACAAAATTGAGAAATGGGCCAACAAGACAAAGTCTTTATTGCTAGAAACCGAAAATACCTGATTGACTTTCAAGAGAGAATCCCTATGATTGATAAAGAAGCGATAATGAGAAAGATTGAATCACTCCCTGATGCAGATTTCAAGAAGATCTCTAAGTTCTTGAGTTCCCTGGAAGAGAAGCCGGATACCAGAAAGCACAGGGCAGATGCTTTATCCAGTGTAATAGGCATTTGTGAAGGTCCGCAGGATTTGGCAGAGAAGCACGACAGCTATGCCTACTGATCGATCTATATCTGTGGACAGCTGGGCCTGGCTTGCACTGGCGAATAAAAGAGATAGCTGGCATCAGGCCGCGGCTAAAGGATACGAACAGATAAAGGCAGACGATTGGTTCTTGGTAACGTCGGATTATGTCCTGGATGAAGTGATTACCTCACTGTTCAAAAGGGTGAAATTTGATGGAGCGCTTAAGTTTATTGAAGCTCTGATATCTGATGCAAAAGCAGAACAAATATCTCTGGAACGGATAGACGAGGAAAGATTCAATTACGCCTGGATGCTCCGCAATGTCTATCGGGATAAGGCGGATATGTCTTTTACTAACCTGACCTCTTTTGTGCTGATGAAGGAACTGAACATATCCAGAGCATTTACAGGAGATCACCATTTCGAGATGACGAATCTCGGGTTTGATATCTGGCCTAAAAGCGATATCTAAGCGCGCAAGACTGGATCGAATGTGATCCCCAGGCGTCTCTCTTCAGGGCTATTCTCTTTTCGTCTCCATCAGCAGCCCTCTATCCTCTATCGAACCTCTCCTCCATCCCCACTCCTCACCCAGATACTCCCCGAGATCCGTCCCTGGATCTATCTTCTTGAAGCCGGCGTACGTGATGCAGATGAGCTGCAGCGCCGAGAAGGTCCTCCCCGGCAGCGCCCGCAGGAC
>JBFYLF010000014.1:0-12785 GCA_041305505.1 Methanothrix sp.
TTTGTTATATCAATGTGCTTTCTATATCGCAGCCTGGAAATCGGCCCTTCATCGAATCGGGGTCGTAGCCTTTTTGCTGCGATGCCACATCGGCCCATTAAGGTAGTCAGCCGAGGTATTTAACCTTTTCCCCCATCCTCAGTTTTTGGGAGGAATTGAGAGATTTTCCGGCTTTCTTTAACCGATGGCATACTAAGGCCCCATAATCGACATCTACAGGACCCTTTGCCCCACCCTTTCAGGCGGGCCGAACCCATCCAATAACTCAGAGATATATAACCTTTTTGCTCAATCTCTGGAAGGAGCCAAGCGTACTGCGCCAAAATCATTTTGTATTAATATCACCACAACTGACATCCTGAAATAGTATATCAAATAGAGACATGTCTGCTGGAGGTCTTTTATGGGCTTTACATTGACTGAGAAGATCCTGAGGGAGCACCTCGCGAATGGCTCCGGTTCCTATGAGCTGGGCAAAGAGATCGGCATAAAGATAGATCAAACTCTCACTCAAGATGCAACTGGCACAATGGCCTATCTTCAGTGGGAGTCCATGGGACTCAAAGACATTGCAACCGAGCTTTCCGTCAGCTACGTCGATCATAACACAATTCAAGTCGGATTCGAAAACGCAGACGATCACTCCTACCTGGAATCCATCGCGAAGAGGTACGGCATATACTTCTCCCGACCTGGAAACGGCATTTGCCATCAGGTCCATCTGGAGAGATTCGCCCGACCGGGCAAAACCCTTCTGGGATCCGACAGCCACACTCCAACAGCAGGAGGCGTGGGCTCTCTGGCCATAGGAGCTGGCGGCCTTGATGTGGCCGTGGCCATGGGGGGAGGAGCCTATTATCTAACTGCGCCACGAGTGATCAATGTACGGCTACTAGGCAAATTGGAGCCCTGGGCCACAACCAAAGACATAGTCTTGAAGGTCCTATCCATCTTGAGCACCAAAGGAAATGTCGGCTGCGTCTGCGAGTACACCGGGGAGGGAATCAAAAGCCTCACAGTTCCCGAGAGGGCAACGATCACAAATATGGGCGCAGAGACTGGTGTCACAACATCCATATTCCCTAGCGATGAGCAGACCAGAAGATTCCTCCATGCACAAGGAAGAGAGGAGCAATGGATCCCTCTGGCGGCAGACGATGATGCTCTATACCATCGCACAATTGATGTAGATCTCTCTCTGATCGAGCCGCTCGCGGCAGCCCCCCACAGCCCTGGAAACATCGAGAGGGTAAAGGATCTCGATCAGCCTGTAGATCAAGTGATGATAGGCTCGTGCACAAACTCATCTTATGTCGACCTAATGACTGTGGCAGAGATGCTAAAAGGAAAGCATCTTCCTCCTGGAGTCTCTCTAGGAGTTGCTCCCGGATCGCGACAGGTTCTCAACTCCATAGCCAAGAACGGTGGATTGAGCGCCCTCATCTCCTTTGGAGCCAGAATCCTTGAGTCCTCTTGCGGCTTTTGCATCGGCAACAGCATGTCACCCTGCACAGACTCCGTCTCAGTTCGAACAAGCAACCGCAATTTCAAAGGAAGATCCGGGACTCCGAGCGCCAGAGTGTACCTGACAAGCCCCGTGGTTGCAGCTGCATCCGCCCTCACCGGCAGAATCACAGATCCGAGATCTCTAGGAGCCAATTATCCCAGGATAGAGATGCCTGAGCACTTCGAGATCGATGACAGCATGATCATTCCGCCGCTTCCAGTCGCCTGCCGAGAAGAGCAAGAGATCTGCCGCGGCCCGAACATAGGAGAGCCTCCGCTCAACGGGCCCATGCCCGAGGAGATTTCAGGCCTCGTCACAATCAGGGTCGGAGATCTTGTGACCACGGACCATATCATGCCAGCCGGCTCTCGACTCAAGTACAGGTCAAATGTGCCCAAGTACTCAGAGTTCGTCTTTGAGCCCCTGGACAAGGAATTCAGCAGCCGGGCGTCAGCTCTTCGCGACAGGGGAATGCATAACCTGATAGTGGCCGGCCAGAGTTACGGACAGGGCTCATCACGAGAGCATGCAGCCCTCTGCCCGATGTATCTGGGTGTGAAGGCGGTTATAGCAAAGTCAATTGAGAGAATTCATGCCGCCAATCTAATCAACTTCGGAATAGTTCCTTTCACCTTCGTCAATGAGTCCGATTGGGATAGACTGCCCCAGGATACGCAGATAAGAATTCCCGGAATTAGGAGTGCTCTTGAGAATGGAATGGATACGATGACCCTGCTGGCTGGAGACGAGAAGATCAGCCTGAAGACCAGCCTCTCAGAGAGACAGAGAAAGATCTTGCTGGCAGGCGGTCTGCTGCCTTTCACAGTGCAGGCGAGCAAAAGATCCTGAAGATGAGCTGCAAGGAAGAAGCCCGCCCTAAAAGGGCAGAGCTTCTCCCAAGCGGGTCATCCAAATTTATATCAAATTTAACAGTAGGCAGCGACTTCTATTTGCCAAAGAGCTTCATGATATCTTGCGACATCATCTTTCCCTTTGCATCCTTGTCCGGCGTATTGTTACCGCTGGCCACAGTCAAGCTTCCGCTTGGAGCATATGACTGTATCTGATTGATGCTGAACTCGCTGTTGACATTCCTTGTCAAGAACTGGGTGTTCCTCTCCTTAGCGCTGATGCTGAGGGGATCGGCGCTTTCCTTGAAGCTGCTGGCTGACAACTGGAGGGGCGTATCAAACTTCAGGGGGAAGTCGTTCATCCAGATGCCCATGCTTGAGGCAGGGGTGTTGATGCTCAGGTTCCGCTCCTCGGCAATATAATTGCCCCAGTACTTTTCTACATTTGGCTCAAATGTCGATGAGCCGGGTGAATTGAAGAATGATAGCTGAGTGCTACTGTATCCCTCACCCAACCCAATCGTCTGAGCTGCTGCAATGCCTAACAAGCAGGACAATGCGGTCAAAGCCAATATCACTGAAACTCTCCTCATATTAATACATCCTTTTTTATTCAATTTTTATCCTATGCTCAAGATCTGAGCCAACCTATTTATTCCTTATTGGCGAGGGAGGTGGTATGCCGGACCGCTTCGAGATACTCCACAAGGATCTGGCCGGAAGAATCGGCCGGCTATCCACGCCTCACGGCGCAGTCGAGACGCCATGTCTGATGCCAGTGGTCAATCCCCACCTTCCGCTAGTGCCTCCTGAAGAGCTCGAAAGGATGGGCTCTGGCATGATCATCACAAACAGCTACATCATCCATCAGGATCCGAATCTGAGAGACAAGGCATTGGAGAGGGGCCTGCATGACCTTCTGGGATTTTCCGGTCCGATAATGACGGACTCGGGGGCCTTTCAGCTTTCAGTTTATGGAGACATAGACGTCTCTCCCCTGGAGATTCTGCAGTTCCAGATCGCCATCAGATCAGATATATCTGTGCCTTTGGACATACCAACGCCTCCCGATGTCGAGAGGGAGAGGGCTGAGAGTGAGCTTCGGATAACCGAGGAGAGGCTACTTCAAGCCAGCGCCCTAGAGCGGCCTGCTCTTCTGGCAGCTCCAGTGCAGGGCTCGACATACCCGGACCTTCGGGAGGAGGCTGGCAGGTTCGTCTCCGATCTGCCATTCGATCTGTTTCCTGTTGGAGGAGTGGTCCCACTCATGGAGGCCTATCGATATCGGGATCTTGTCGATGTGGTTGTCGCTGCCAAGAGGGGCCTTGGCTCAGGAAGGCCGGTTCATCTATTCGGAGCCGGCCATCCTATGATCTTCGCTCTGGCAGCTGCCATGGGCTGCGATCTCTTCGACTCGGCTGCGTATGCCCTGTACGCGAGGCAGGATCGGTACCTGACTGTACATGGAACCGGAAAACTGGCGGAGATGAGCTACCTTCCCTGCTCCTGTCCGGTCTGCCAGGATCATACCTTAAAAGAGCTGATGGACAGCCCTGAGAGGGCGAGGCTCCTTGCAAGACATAACCTGTATGTATCGCTCCAGGAGATAAAGCAGGTCAAAGAGAGCATTCGCGAGGGATCTCTCTGGGACCTCCTCGAGGCGCGCTGCCGTGCGCATCCCAGGATGCTCGATGGCCTCCGGAGGCTGGTCGGCAACGGCGGATGGCTGGAGAGGCTGGACTCAGCCAGAAAGTCCACATTCTTCTACGCAAGCACAGAGGCAGCGGCGCGCCCGGAGGTCGTTCGCTACGCCCGGAGAATAGAGAGAATCTCTTTGCAGGGCAATGTGCTGCTTACCGACGACCCGCAGATCGATACGAGCGGCTACGACCGGGTGCTCCGATTCAAGCCTCCCTTCGGTGCCTATCCAGCGGAGCTCTCTGAGACATATCCCTTCAACGCCGAGGTGCCGGAGGAGGCAGATGAGGCAGCAATAAGACAGTCGGCGAAGATCATAGAGCAGCTCATCCTTGCAAACCCCGATGCGAATTTCACCATAAGGCTCAATAGCTTCGATCTGAGAGAACGGCTGAAGAATGTCAGAGCAGCTCAATGAACATATAAGAGAGTCCGACCTGCCGGCAGAACGCAAAAGAGGAACTGATAGAAATCAAGAGCCATTTGATTAAAACGTGCGGCTGCCGGGATTCGAACCCGGGTTACGGGCTTGGGAAGCCCATGTCATAACCGCTGGACCACAGCCGCTCATGTTCTGAGTGATTTTTACACCTGCAGGTTTTCAGCTCCCCATATTTAAAGGATGCAGATTGTGATAGCCGGGATCAGTTTATTATCCCGGCTGCCGCCAGATTCTTGCCTAGCTGGTTGCCAAATAGACTTTGACGTAGCTTGCCTTTAGATCGGCCGCTTCGGCGGGCAATTCTTCAGTCTTGTTCTCTCTGGCCAGATTCGCTATGCCATCCAGTCCTCAGATCTTATCCTCGAATCTTGAGAAGTTGATGCAATCCAGATCTTCTGCCAAATTCCAGGCCGAATGACTTCATGCCGGCTTCGCCGCCGATCATCGCCAGCCTGTCTCCTTCCTCGATGACTGTATTTTGATCGACCGCTGCCAGGACCAGACCCGCTCTCTCGATTGCCACAACTCCTAAGCCGAACCTTCCTGGCAGGTCTATCTCGCCAAGAGATCTTCCGGCAAGGCCGGACCTCCTGTCAACAGCGATAATCTCCAGATCAATATTCTCGTAAAGCAATCCTAGCTCTTCCTTTTCATGTTCTACTATCTTTGCCAGCATGTGGCTGGCTACGATAGGAACAGATGCGACATAGTCCGCGCCAGCTCGATAGATCTTCTTGACTGACTCTACCCGGTTGGCCCTGGCCACAACGAATGCATCTGGATTGAGGTTCTTGGAGAGAAGAGTGCAGTAAATGACCTCAGAGTCGTTGTTAAGCAGGACCATAATTCCTGCTGCATCTCTAATTCCAGCCTCAACCAATAGCGCTTCTGAAGTGGCTTCTCCAGTCATGTGGACAAAGTGGAGTGATTGAAATTCCTGGCGATCCACAATGATCGGCCTAATTCCTGCATTGCATAGTGCTTTGGCGACCTGCCTTCCCACATCCCCATAGCCCAGCATTATCAGAGGACCTTCCTTTCGAGTGCCCAAAGTGAGATCTCTGATGCGGGAGAGCTGCTCTATCTCGCCTACAGCCATCAGCACGGAGTTTGATTGTATCACCTCTTCGGACCCGGGGTTGGGCTGAAAGACGCCTTTCTGCCATATTGCCACGACATTTGCGCCTGTATCCTTGACGGCATCCACAGTCAAATTGCGTTTTATTATCTCGCTTCCCGGATAGACGGGAAGCTCGACTAGCATCAGCTTGTCGAAAAGGCCCACTGCTCCAGGAAAAATATTCTCCTTCGGAGGAGATGCAATCTGGGCTATGAAAACACCAAGAATGGTCTTGGGCGAGATTATCCTGGTGGCTCCTGCATAACGCAAGAATCTGGAGCTTGAGAGGTCGCTAACTATCTCAATTATCTCGATATTCGAGATCTCTTTCAGGCTCAGGATTACCTCCGCGTCCAGCTCATCACTCTCATTTGTGATGAAGAGCCGGGCTGAATCTATATTCGCCCTCATGAGCACCTCCCGCTCTGAGGGGTCTCCCCATAATGTCGGGTATCTCTTGTAGATCGATCTGGCCGTCGCCTCAGACCTCTCTATTATCAGGAACGGAATCTTCAGATCAAGAAGCCTTTCAGCTACCGTATCCACCATGGGGCTGTAGCCAGATATTATGATATGCCCTTCGATTCTCTCAGGAGCCGAGCTTGGCGGCGCCCTGACGAGATGCTCAAGCCGTGGAGTGATCAGGAGAGGCATGATGACAGCCCACAGTATAGCCACGCCGGAGAGGGCCACGAATGTGCTGAAGAGACGGCCTACGGGGCTATGAAAGACTATATCTCCATAGCCCAGTGTTGTTATTGTGATAACGACCCAATAAATTGCAGCGAAAAGATTGGCGTTTTGGCCTTGATTTTCATAGTCCATCAAGACGACGAAGATTATGCTGTAGGCTGCCACCAACAATACTATCCCCAGCAGCATCAGGACTTTTCGCAAATTGTTCCCCACGAATCAAAACGAAGATTAAATAAAAAAAGGTTTCCACGGCACTGCGAGCCAAGATCTCGAAAGTGCCCTGAAAACTCCCGGGGCTCTAGCTGCCAGATCTGGTTGCAGTGGCATTCCCGCTCTCGGAGAGCTTTTGCATATCGTATAGCTGATAGCTGCCCTCCAATTGGCTCCCGACAAGAGTTAAACTCAGCCGGTAGTTCTCTTTCTGCTCGGTGAGTTTCACATCCAGGTTTATGTCATCCTGGGATATGCTGCCCGTGGCCGTAGCCGGGATCTGTGAGTCTTCATCGAGAACTGTGCCGTAGCCCTGCAGCCGATCTCCTGTCTGGATCAGTATGATCTCCATGATCTTTTCTGCGCCCTGCTCATCATGTTCGCCCGCCATCCTGAGAATCCACTTTCCGGCAAGGTCGATTCCCGGCACCTCGCTCTGAACGGCAGCCCTCTCCACAACGGGAGCTGCTGTGCTGTTCTCTTCAGTCTCGTTTCGGGCTCTGGAGTCTTCGGAACTTTCAGTAGAATTGCCCTCTGCAGAAGATGCTGAAGGTGCCATTGCTTCGCTAAAGATAGGGTCATCCAGATAGTCGGTCGTCTCCCGAGCCACCCATCTTCCACAGCCTGCCCAGGCCGGACCGGTCAGAATGGCAAGAATCAGCGCCAGGCATATGATTGATTTGATCTTCAATTGCAGTCCTCCATTTGGTTTGACGCATAACTCATCAGGAGGCAAGTCTGCTCGCGGTGGCATTTCCCGTGCCGACAAGCTCTTCGCCGGAGTACAGTTCATAGCTTCCGCTGACAGTAGTCTCCACCTTGACCAGCTC
The DNA here is from genome assembly GCA_041305505.1 of Methanothrix sp. GTDB lineage: Archaea > Halobacteriota > Methanosarcinia > Methanotrichales > Methanotrichaceae > Methanothrix. The sequence goes on from JBFYLF010000014.1 coordinate 7,355, forward strand.
GATTTTGATCCTCTTGTCTATCTGGTTGCCGTATTCGCTGACGACTGTCCATACATCAAGGCTCATATCGTTGCTGCCTACTGAGCCGTCGGCGCTCGCCTGAAGCTTCAGGCTCCCTTCATTGTATGTGCCCATGCCCATCACGCTCTCTCCCGTCTGAATGAGCCTGAGCGGATTGAGAGAGACGCCGGCTTCCTCAAGCCTGATCGACCATTTGCCTTCGACATCCATGATCTGTGGCTCCTCTGGCGAAGCCTCTGTCTCGGAAGGCGGCTGGTATTCAGTTGCCTCTGCTCCAGCCTCATCGGTTGAAGGCTGAACTGGGGGCGTTGGCGTTGTATACGGCATTCGCATGTTAGGGCCAACTATGGAGAGATCTGCCTCCGCCGATTCATCCAGGGCGGCTCTTTGATCGCCAAGAATGGAAACGTCACTTGAGTTGGTGGCTAGGGCATTTTGTGCCTCTGCGGGCGAGCTCGGAGCAGCTTCTGAAGTTTCGGATGAGTCATTGTTTTGCTCTGCAGGCGCGATGACATAAACCAGCGTCCTGCTGTCCTCAAATGAGGCAGACCCCTGGCGTGTCACCAGAACCTCGATCTGGTTTTCCCCAATATCGGCATCTGTTGTGTTCCAGATCCAGCTACTCTCATCTATCCAGCCTGTCATATCACTGAACCGACCTCCTGTTGAAGGTCCTCTGAGAAGGAAGTCGTAGAGCATCTGCTCATTTCCGGGATTTGATGCCTCTACCATCCAGACTACGGCAGATCCCGGGATTCTGGGGCTTGGACGGTCGACTTTTACGCTTGATATCGTGGCGTTCTCGTCAACATTAGACCTGGCCGATCTTCCCAGGGGCAAAGCTGCGGAAGAAGATGACGATGATGAATCTGCCACGGCCCCGGTTGTCGGCAAATTCTGGTTTCTGCTCACATAAAAGTCGGGATCTCCTGTGGTATCCCCCATCCAGTTCGAACCACATCCCTGAGCTGCAGCAGGATGAAATAAGCATAAGAGCAACAAAGCAATCAAAGCTGAGATGAGAGATGATCTCATGATCTCCATTTACTAAACCACCACCATTTTTCCTAAACTGGGCCCATCTTGCTGCAATGGTTTAAAGCTTCCCCTTAAGAACGTCATTCAACGAAAAATCCAATCTCCCTCGGAAGCTTTATCAATCATTAAAGATTTCAGCCCTAGAGCGGCCCAGTGGCCGAGGTGATTGATAATGAATGCGTGGGATCGCTTTATTTGGTAAAATACGATTTCTAGATACAACTTTGCGTGACGGCGAACAGACTCCGGGAGTCTCTCTGGGCCTGGATGAGAAGGTGGCAATCGCTCAGGCACTTGACTTTCTTGGGGTAGATGTGATCGAAGCCGGCTCCGCCATGACATCGGAGGGCGAGCGGCTTTCCATCAAAGCGGTTGCCGATTTTGGCCTGAGGGCGGAGATATGCAGCTATGTCCGAGCCCTGAGTGCCGACATCGATACGGCTTTAGGCTGCGATGTGGACTCGGTCCATCTCGTGGTGCCGGTCTCCGATCTTCACATCCGCTGCAAGCTCAAATCGGATCGCGAGTCGGTTATAGACCGGGCGGTGAAGGTCACAGAGTATGCCAAGGACCACGGTTTGATTGTGGAGCTGTCCGGAGAGGATGCAAGCCGAGCGGACCAGGATTTTCTGGTCAGGCTCTATCAGGCTGGCATCGAGGCAGGGGCGGACAGGCTCGCCTTTTGCGATACAGTCGGAGTCCTAGTCCCGGAGACTGCAGCCGAGATCTTCACACGTCTCTCTAAGCTCGCAGCTCCAATTAGCATCCACTGTCATAACGACTTCGGAATGGCTACTGCCAACACAGTGGCGGCTCTCAGAGCCGGAGCCTGCCAGGCCCATGTGACTGTCAATGGCATAGGCGAGAGGGCTGGCAACGCCAGCCTCGAAGAGGTTGTCATGACCCTCGAATCCCTTTATAAGATCGATACGGGGATCAAATGCCAGGACATCTACCAGCTCTCAAGACTGGTATCGCGCATGACGGGCCTTCCAATGGCTCCGAACAAGGCAATTGTTGGCGAGAATGCCTTCACCCATGAAGCGGGAATTCATGTGCACGGCCTCCTGGCAGATACCAAGACATACGAGCCGATACATCCGGAGACAGTAGGCAGGAAGAGGCGGATAGTGCTTGGAAAGCACGCCGGCAGGGCCTCGGTCGAGCTGGCTCTTCGCGAGTTCGGACTCATGGTCTCCGAAGCCCAGCTAGCCCAGATAGTCTCAAGGGTAAAAGAGCTTGGAGACAAGGGCAAAAGGGTATCCGATGCGGACCTCCAGAGCATAGCAGACACTGTGCTCTCAATCCAGATGGAGCCCAAGGTCAAGCTGCAAGAGGTGACTGTGGTGGCAGGCAACACCGTCACACCCACGGCTTCCGTTAAGATCCAGCTCAATGGCAACGAGAAGCTTGAGGCGGGAGTTGGCGTGGGGCCCGTTGACGCGGCCATAAATGCCATAAGGCGGGCTATCTCAGGTGTAGCAGATGTCAGGCTTGAGGAGTATCATGTGGACGCCATAACCGGCGGTACTAATGCAGTAGTTGAAGTTTGGGTGACGATGGCAATGGCAGACAGGAAGATAACGGCTAGAGGAGCCGATGCGGATATAATCATGGCATCGGTCGAGGCGGTGCTCGACGGCATCAACCGGCTGATGCGACTGGAAGAGGAGGACAAAGCCAAATGTCGCAGGGCTTAGCTGGTAAGGGCTCCGAGAAGGCCTCAAGCGAAGGTCGGGAGACGCGAAGAAAGATGACGGGAGCGCAGGCTGTTTTAGAGAGCCTGAAGAGAGAAGGCGTTGATGTTGTATTCGGCCTTCCCGGCGGTGTGCTGCTTCCTCTTTATGATGCCATCTATCAGTCGGATATCCGCCATATCCTGGTGCGGCATGAGCAGGGCGCAGCTCACATGGCAGATGGCTATGCGAGGGCCACAGGAAAGGTCGGAGTGTGCATTGCAACATCTGGGCCTGGGGCCACGAACCTGGTCACGGGAATAGCCAATGCCTACATGGATTCGGTTCCAATGGTGGCGATCACCGGACAGGTGAACACCTGGCTAATAGGAAAGGACGCCTTCCAGGAAGCGGACATAACTGGAATCACCCTGCCCATAACAAAGCACAACTATCTGCTGCGAAGCGCCAAGGAGATCTCTCAGGTCTTTCGTGAGGCCTTCTACATAGCCAGAACAGGCAGGCCCGGTCCAGTGCTAATCGACCTGCCCCGCGATGTAACAGTCGATGAGGTCGAGTTCACCTGGCCGGAGGTTAACCTACCCGGCTACCATCCGTCATTCAAGGCGCATGAGATGCAGATCAAGAAAGCCGCCAAGGCACTCATGGAGGCCAGCAGGCCTGTCATTTATGTCGGCGGAGGTGTGAGGTACGCCTGCGCCCAAAATGAGCTATTTGATCTGGCGACAAAGATCAACGCGCCTGTCACGACAACTCTCATGGGAGTCGGCTGCTTCCCGGAGGATCATCCCCTCTCTCTAGGGATGCTGGGAATGCACGGCACAAGGTATGCAAACTATTCAATTCAGGAGTCGGATCTGATCATGGCAGTTGGCGCCAGGTTTGACGATCGGGTGACTGGAAAGATCTCAAGCTTTGCCCCCCATGCCAAGGTGGTTCATATCGATGTGGACCCGGCTGAGGTTGGAAAGAACGTTCGCGTTGACATACCGGTCGTGGGTGACGCAAAGAGTGCCCTGGCTGCTCTGATCAAGGAGGTCGTGGTCAAGCCAAGGAGCGAGTGGAATGAGAAGATCGACGGCTGGAAGAAGGACTATCCACTGCGCTACATTCCGGATATGAATGTCATCAAGCCGCAGTATGTGATTGAGAAGCTGTGCGAGCTGGCACCTGACGCCATCATCACAACCGAGGTGGGCCAAAACCAGATGTGGGCCGCTCAGTTCTTTGTTCATAAGGATCCGAGCAAGTTCATCTCCTCGGGAGGTCTTGGCACAATGGGGTACGGATTTCCGGCGGCAATCGGCGCCAAGATGGGAAGGCCCGAGTGCGAAGTCATAGACGTTGCAGGGGACGGAAGCTTCCTCATGAACAGCCAGGAGCTGGCGACTGCTGTTGTAAACGACATTCCCGTGAAGGTGGCTGTGCTCAACAACGGCTGCCTTGGAATGGTTCGGCAGTGGCAGGAGCTCTTCTTTGAGAAGAGGTACTCGGCTACGATACTCGGCAGGACGAGTCCGGACTTTGTCAAGCTGGCCGAGGCTTACGGAGCTGTGGGCCTTCGGGCGACAAAGCCCTCCGAGGTCGAGTCGGTCATCAGGGCGGCTCTGGCAACCGATCGGCCTGTAGTCATGGATTTCATAGTCAGCCCGGCTGAGAAGGTCTCGCCTATGGTTCCTGCCGGGGCTACGCTCAGCGAGATTTTGGAGCTCGAGTGGTGCGATGAGGCCCAGTCCTGTCATCTGGAGAAGATTTATGCAGAAGGAAGAAGAGAGGTCTACGGCCAGGAGGGGTTCTAGGTGAAGCACACCATTGCCGTGATAGTCGAGAACAAGTCCGGCGTTCTGACAAGAATTGCCGGGCTGTTCAGCAGGCGATCATTTAACATTGACAGCCTCTCCGTCGGAGCCACGGACAATCCCGATTACTCGCGCATGACCATCAGCGTTCAGGGCGATCGGGATGTGCTTGAGCAGGTGATAAAGCAGCTCTCCAAGCTCATCAATGTCATCAGGGTGAGCGAGCTTGATCCTTCAGAATCTGTTGAGAGGGAGCTGGCGCTTATCAAGGTAAGCGCAGACAAGGATACCAGAAGCGAGATCATGCAGATAGTCAACATCTTCAGGGCAAAGATCATAGATGTCTCGCACCGCTCAATGATAATCGAGGTCACGGGAGATGAGGAGAAGATCGATGCCATCACTCAGTTGCTACGCCAGTTCGGGGTAAAGGAATTGGTTCGCACCGGCAAGATCTCGATGGTGAGAGGTGCGAGGGTCATCAAGGCTTGAATTTGCCCTGAACAGGCCCGGGCTGGCCCGGCCTTGCCTCCGACCAGCCCCCAGACCTGCCTGATGCCCTAGCTTTCCGGGTCCAGGGTCCGGCTTAATTGGCTGGCATCCGGGCCCTTTTCGGCATTGAGGCTTTTTCAAGCCGGATATTTTGCTATCATTTGAAACTGAAAAATGTGAAAATATATTGTGGAGGAATGAGATTTGGTTAAGATATACCATGAGAAGGATGCAGACCTGAGAGTGCTGAAGGACAAGACCATCGCAATAGTTGGATGGGGAAATCAGGGGCACGCCCAGGGAGAGAATTTGAAGGACTCGGGGCTTGACGTCATAGCAGCAGATGTGCCGGGCTCGCGGGCCTGGAAGAGAGCTGAGGATGAC
>JBFYLF010000015.1:0-12489 GCA_041305505.1 Methanothrix sp.
GTCCTCGACATTGCCGTCTCTTGTATTGACCTCCAGAAATGTCAGGGTGTCCTTCTCCATGAACATGTCATCGAGTATCGGCCCAAGAGCTAAGATCCGCTCCTCGATCCCCTCTTCATGGGAGGGATCTATGATCTTCACCTCTTCCGTCGTCCAGCGATCCCTCATGGCCTTCCTTCTGCCCACGACCTCTGCCTTCTTCAGCTCAGAGATCAGCTCATCTAAAGTCACAGGCCGCTTGGTGTGCCGGCGAAGCGGCGGGCGTGGCAGCTTCGAGGGTATGGCCTCTCTCGGCCCCTGCGCCTCTGCCTCATCCAGCTCATCTTCAGCAGCATCCTCCGGACCCTCATCCTCCACCTCCATCTGGTCGGACTTGAGGCGGAGGAGGATGCTGGCATAAAGCAGGATCCTCGCAGGGATTCTCAGGTCCCTCTCCTCAAGAGAATCGATATACAAGAGGAACTTCTCTGTGGCCAGGGCTATGTCTATGTCCCAGGGATCTATCTCTCCCCTCCTGGCCAGATCGACCAGGACCTCAGCAGGCTCTCCCAGTTCGAATATGCCGTCGCTCAATTCCTTCCTCCACCCCCCTCAGAGCGTAGAGATGCCTGTGACTGTTGTTATGTTGTTCTCCTGCATAGTCACTCCCAGAGTGTACCTTGACTGGAGGATCATGGGCTTTCTTAGTGACACCACAATGAACTGAGCCTTGGCCGAGATCTTCTTGATCAGCTTCGCAACCCTCTCAACATTCGCCCCGTCGAGGAACATGTCTATCTCATCCATTGCATAGAATGGGGCGGGCCTGTGCATCTGAATTGAGAATATGAATGAGAGTGCAGTCAGGCTCTTCTCGCCGCCTGACATGGCCTCCAGCCGGTGGAAGGGCTTTCCGGCTGGCCGGGCCTTGATGGTCATGCCGGCTGAGAGGGGATCATCAGGATTCTCCAGGATTAGATCGCCTTCACCACGAGAAAGCTCCCGGAATATCTCTTTGAAGTTATTGTTTATCTCAATGAAGCTGCTCATGAAAGCCTCCTTCTTCATCTGATCGTACCTCTCAAGCTTCTCTATGATCGCCTCCCTCTCGCCTGAGAGGGTGCCCCTCCTCTGAACCAAAGTGTCGTGCCTCGTCTTGATGTGATCATACTCCCTGATGGCAAGCATATTCACAGGCTCCATCTCCCTCATGGCCTGCTCAAGAGCCCTGATCTTCTCGGCAACGGTATCTGAGGCCGGAGGCTCCTCATCTGGATCGACGCCAGTGCCCTCGATCTGGGCTCTCAGCTCCTCGAATCGGGATAATACCGCCTGCCTGGCCGATGAAGTTGCACTCATCCTGGCCTCGATCCTCTCTCTGTCTCTCTCGGCCTGGTCAGACTCCCTCTGCAAGGCCAGCGTCCTCTCCAGGAGCTGCAGCCTCTCGCCCTTCAGGCCGTGAAGCTCCCCCTCGATCTCCTCTTCTCTTGCATGGGCGGCTGCCAGCGTCTCATCGAGCTTCGCCACCAGTGCAAGAGCCGCGCTCTTTGCGGCTGCTGCCTCCTCCTTCTTCTCTTCGAGAGAGCTCCTCCTGGCCGAAAGCTCCGAGAGCTTCTCCTTGACGGCATCCTCCCTGATCCTGTCCTTGAGGATCTCTGCATCAATGCTGGAAAGCCTCTCCTGGAGCCTCTTGATCTCAAGGCCTGCGGCATCAGAGCGCCTGTTCAGATCAGGAATCTCAGAGCCTTGCAACTCGCCCTCAAGGCCGTCTATCTCCTTCTGGACACTGGCCAGCGCCTGCTCAGATGACCGGATCTGTGACTCTATGCTCTGGAGCTGATCCTTGGAACCAAGGGACTGCGAATCCAGGGCTGCGAGACGCTCAAGCCTCTCGGATATGGACTTCTCAAGCCTGGGCCGCGACGTGGCCATCTCATCCAGTTGGAATGTCTTCTTGGAGATCTCTCGGTTGAGCTCCTCAACCTCCCTCGATATCCGGGAGATCTGCTCCTCGATCCCGTCGATCTTATCGAGCATCTCAGAGCGCTCGGACCCTGCAGAAGCTATCCTTCCGGATAGATCCATGAGACGGGACTTCTCCTCTGCTGCGAACTTCATCCTGGAGCGGTAGTGGCCGCCTGTCATGGCTCCGGACCTCTCGACGAGGTCGCCCTCCAGTGTGACCATGCGATACCGGCCCATGAGAGGCCTTGCAGATGACAGGCTCTTCAAGACGAGGGTATCCCGGAAGACATACCAGAAAGCCGGCAGGAACTTCGGATCGAAGTCCACGAGATTCAGGGCGTAATCGACAACCCCCTCATGTGAAGGCTTCGGGGGCAGGCTTCCCCTCTCAAGCTTGCTGAGGGGCAGAAATGTCGCCCTGCCAATCTGAGACCTCTTGAGAAACTCTATGGCCATAGAGGCGTCTGCATCTGTGGCTGCCACAATGCTCTGAAGACGTGCCCCGGCAGCAACCTCGAGAGCAGTTGAATAGGATGATTCGACCTGGCCCAGCTCCGCAACAGTCCCGAACAGCCCCTGGAGGGTCTGCCTCTTCATGGCTGATCGGACAGCCTCAACCGCCCGGCTGTATCCTGCCTTCTCCTCTGCAGCCCTCATCCGCCCGTCGATCTTGGCGAAATCGCTTTGAAGCCTCTGAAGCTCCCTATCCGCCTCGGCAGACTCGCGGCGAAGGCGCATGCGAGCGCTCTCAAGGTCGTCTCTGTTCTGTTCGAGGGCCATGGCCCGGCTGTTGAGTGAAGACAGATCCGATTTCAAGAGATCGACGTCATGCCCGCCTGTGCTCAGCGCCTCCTCCGCCTCTTTTATGGCTGCCTGTATCTCCTCTCTCTCAATGCCGGCGCGCCTGCTGGCATCGAGCAGTCGATCCCTCTCTCGAACTAGGTCTCCAAGACCTGACTTCGCATCCTCCCGGATCTGCCTTGATGCTGCCAGATCGTCACGAAGCTTCGAGAACCTGGCGTCAGCCTTTTCCAGGCTCTGCCGGGCTTCCTCCTGGATCTTCTGCTGGTCGTCAAGCTCGCCATGCAAGCTAGCGGCCCGCAGGCTTCCGTCTCCGATCTTCTCAGCGAGTGACTCGCTCTCTGAAATCAAGCTCTGGGTCTGCTTGAAGCAGGCCTTCTGCTGATCATCGATATCAGAGATGGACTTCTCAGCCATCTCGATTCTGGCTTTCTCGCGAGAGATCTCGCCCTTGATCTCCTCGATCCTCCGCTTGACCGAGATCTGCTCGTCTTCGCCCTTGTGTGTGATCTCAGAGCTGATGGACTGCAGCTTTCTGTCCTCTTCTGAGAGCTGTTGCCTCGTCTTCAGAGCCTTATCCGAAAGATAGAGGCTCTTTTGCTCCAGAGTCGATATCTCTTCATCGAGGCCTGCAATCTCAATTGTTGCTTCTTTCAGCCTTGCGAGCAGCAGAAATGCCTCCTGCTTTGCCAGCTCCTCCCTGTGACTCTGGTAAGAGATGGCGCGATCCCTCTCGGCCTTGAGCCTGGAGAGCTGGCCTGCCACCTCCTCTATGATCACATCGACCCTGCCGATTCGCTCTTTGACAACATCAAGCTCGGATAGGGCCTTCTTCTTCTTCTCATCGAACTCCGCGACTCCAGCGATCTCATCTATGATCTTTCTGCGATCAGTCGGAGTCATCTCTATGATCCTTGTGACATCGCCCTGCATGACTATGTTGTAGCTCTCGGGAGCGATTCCGGCCTTGGATAGCAGCTCCAGAAGCTCGGACTGATTGCAGGACTTTCCATTAAAATAGTAAGAAGACGAATATTTATCTCGATTCAGCTTTATCTTTCGCGTGACAGTGACGGTATCCGAGTCGCAAGGAAGCGTGCGGCTGCTGTTATCCAGGATGACGCTTACCTCGGTGAAATCGGGGTTCTTGCCGCCCTCACCCCGGTAGATTAGGTCGGGCAGCCTCTCGGCACGCATGGCCCGAGAGCTTGAGAGGCAGAGGGCGAAGAGAAGGGCATCGACTATATTGGACTTGCCGCTGCCGTTGGGTCCTGTGACTGTGATGAAATCGTTCTTCAGGGGTACCCGGACGCTCTTGCCAAAGGACTTGAAGTTCTTGAGATCAACCTCTTTGATGTACAAGATTCACCTCCAGGAGCCTTTCCCGGCCTGCTTCAACGAACATCTCTCTTTCCACGGCACAACTCTCTCCAACACCCCGGCAGACTCCCTCGTCTCCTGGGCGACATTTGGCCTTAATTTCCTCTTAAATGTGTTGAGATCTTTATTGCTTAAATCTTTATTTTAATAGGAGCATCTCAAGAGTATTGGCTCTTAAATATTCTCGCCCTCTTTTAGAAAGATCACGCAATTTTCTGCTTCACCTTGGTCCTCGGACCGACGACCAGGCTCTTCGGTGAGAGCCCAAAACCTTTTTACCCTACAGAAAAGCTGGTCTAGCCATGGAGATACTTGCAGACGTAGGAGGAAGACCTGGACTGGACTGCAACGGCTTTTGCAGCTACTGTTACTTTAAGGGAGCAAAAAAGGTCCCAGCCTTCGGCTGCAAGCACTGCATGCCCTTCAAGAAGGGATGCGACTACTGCTCAAGGGCCATATCCGAGAGCTACCCAGGCTTCAAGCCGATGGATGCGGTTCTCTTTGAGGTGGCTTCAAAATGCATGGGAAGCATTCCTGATAAGGTCACAATCAGCGGCGGAGGGGATCTGAGCTGCTACCCTGATCTTCTGTCCCTCACAAAAACCTTATCTCAGGGAATGGTGCCGATCTCCCTGGGATACACATCCGGAAAGGGCTTCAAGACGGAGAACGACGCCGATGCCCTGATCGATGCAGGGGTCATGGAGGTCTCTTTCACAGTATTCTCAACCAAACCGGAGCTTCGCAGGAAGTACATGAATGACAGGAATGCAGAGATTGCCCTCTCCAACCTCAAGACGTTCTGCAAATCCTGCGAGGTCTACTGCGCATCCGTTCTTATACCGGGCGTCAATGACGGAGTGGAGCTGGAGAGGACCTGCGGAGAGTTGGAGGATATGGGAGCTAAAGGCCTGATTCTGATGAGATTCGCCAACGCCCGTGACCAGGGGCTGATCCTGGGCAATGCACCGATCATGCCTGGAGTCATCCCTCACAGCATAGAGGAGTTTCGAGATATTGTCACGGAGACTGCAAAAGGGCACCGCATGCGCGTGACTGGAACACCTCTCTGGGATCCCCTCACGGGAGCGCCCTTCGCCCTTGCCCGCCATCCTGAGATGGTCAGGAGCCTGCCGCCTCTTCGCAGAGGCGCGACGATCGTCACCAGCAGGGTGGCCATGCCCCTATTGAAGTCTATATTTCGGGAAATGGGCGAGAAAGTAAATGTCCTGGCAGTCGACAAGGATATCGGCTGCCTGATAACAATAGAGGATTTTCTGAATCTTGACCTTTGCGAGGTCAAGGAGACTGTCATCATTCCAGGCAGAACGCTGGCTCATGAAAAAGAGATCAAGAAGGTGCTCTGCCGCGACGGCAAGGACAGGATTGTGGCCCGTGGGCCGGATCAGTTGACAGTCGACGGTGAGATGAGCATCTCAATGAGCCGGGAGGATGTGCTCGACCTGGAGATGGAGGCCTTTGGGGAGCTGATCGAGGCCATAAATGCTCTGGGCATGTAGATTAGCTGTGGGGGCAGGCTGCCTTTAATTATTTCTAAATTATTTAATAAAAATAGAAGAGATTAAAAGAGAGTTCCGTGCGGCTCGTTTACCACTGTCACAGGCCTTCCTGAGAGCTGGGCTAAGAGCCAGGGGTCCAGACCATAGTAAGCCATCGATTGGCTGTCTTTTTGCTCGCTCTGATTGATCACAATTGGAGTGGAATCCGAGACGTTCAGGGGGTAAAACCATTGAGGCGCAGTTCCGGGCGGGTAAATCATGCCGTTTCGAAGGACATATCCCTTTGGAGCAGCTCCCCAGTTCCACAGGCCGTCAGAGACCTGGAATTCGCTCGCAGTCATTGTCCCGTAGTTTTGGAGCCAGGAGGTCCCATAATCTCCTCCGACGTTCTGATAGCCGAAGGATGGCATAATGACGGCTGCCATCCCAAATATGCAAACGACCGCCAGCAGTAATGATTTCATCCAAATCCCTCAGTCTCTCTCATCCAATTTTAATTTGATGGTATGGCCAAGATCCGCGGCGTTCCCAGCCGATCGCCTCGCGCCCTTAAAATCCATGGTTCGCTCTCAAAATGGCAATCGTATTAGCCATTTTAGGATCATATGCACCTGACGGCGGCAGCGGCGAAGGCCGGGGCGGTTTTCCCCACTCGGAGAGGTTCTCAGAGTCGTTGGCCAGGCTATTCAGCAGCGAGTTTGCGTCTTCACCGCCGAGAAAACGGAGGGAAGAGTTCTCTCTGAGGTTGAGGGTTTCGTTGCCAGTCGAATTCGTCGAATTGTTCGTGAGATCATTAAAGATCTGGTTTCCATCCTCGCCGCCCAGATTGACCATAGACCTGCCCTCTGCCAGAAGAGCAAGAGTCGCCAGAGCAGCGAGAGCTAATAGGATCCTATTCATTCCATTCTCCAGGAGAGTCATCCTCGCATCGGCTTAAATATGCTGCGCTTTTTTTTTGGCTCGCGCTGGATATGGGATACGGCAGCAAAAAAATGCGATTGCGGGTCCATAAGGTGCGGATCTTAAAAGGCGGAGCATTATTTGTCAACCAAATCATACAAGATCTTCATGCCCTTGGTAAATGGAGGCATTCCTGATGTGAGCAGAACCACCCTCAAGACATCCACAATCTCCTCTTTGGTGATTCCAAGCTCCTTCATGCCGCTCATCATCTGCTTTCTGGTGGCGGTCTCATCGGATGTAGAGACATTGATTCCTATGGCAATCAGCTTCTGGGTTTTGTAGTCCAGGGCTTTGCCGCTAAATATAGCCTCATCCAACTCCACAATGGCGTCATAGAGGTCGGGATATTCGCTCTTGGTCCTGGCCATTCCTTCCCCAAAGAAAACCTTTCCTTTCATCCTTGATTCACCTTGATCCAGATATCTGCTCTTTCACTTTATATCTTTTCTGCATTCTGATTTGGTAGTGGCTGCTCCTTTGCACCGGCGGATAGCCATGGCCTTAAACGGATGACTCTTGGCTGTTTGTGATTCGGACAAAGCTATGCAAGCTGAAAGGATAATACAGCACGGCGGGCAGGATCTGAAATGCTAAAAAAAATTATGCTCTCTTGCTCTTTGATATGTGTAGACTTAGTAGACGGATTTGATTCCCAGAGCATCCTGAGCTGCGTCGACTGTAACATCCACGAGCAGAGATAGCGATGGATCGAAGCACCTCTCTGTGTTTATAAGATCCTCTGCACAGATGCCTGCATGTATGGCGACTGCCATTTCATTTACCCGGTCAGAAACCGATAGTTCAGAGATCATCTGAGCACCGATAAGCTTCTTGGAGAAGGCATCGAAGATCAGCTTCATGGTGAGAGGCTTGGCTCCCGGGAAGTATCTCGCCTTGGTCAGCTTGGTAGCTTTCCCTGATATCGTCTTTATGCCAGAGTGTTCAGACTCCTCTGAAGTGACGCCCACGGATCCGAAATGCAGGCCGCCGATCTCGGCAACTACCGGTCCGGTGCAGGGCTTGTAGCTCGAATAAAGGCAAGGATTGCCGGTGATGTCACTGACAATGTTGTCGGAGATGACATTGGCCTGGACCACTGATGTAGATGCAAGCTGGTTCAGCTTTGGCCGGAGGGTAATGCCGTCTATGACCTCGATGCAGTCGCCCAGGGCATAAACATCTTTCAGGTAGCAGCCATTCTTTTTGACATGCAGAGAGTTGTCTGTGACAATTCCGCCGGTATCCCCAGTTTCTATTCCTGCTTCTACTGCAAGCCTGTTGTTGGGCCTCATCCCCATGGAGACGACCACCATGTCCGCAGGGACCTCCATCTCTCTGCCCTGGCCGATCACCACAGACCTGACCCTTGTGCCATCGGCTTTAAGGGCGGTTATTGGCTTCTTCTCCAATATGAAATCTATTCCCTTTTTCTGCAGCCAGTCTTTCAGCATATCGCCCATATCCGGGTCCAGGCCTCCCGGAAGCAGCGATGGCGGGCCGGCAAGGACGGTGGTCTTGATCTTATGCTCTGCAGCAGCCACGGCCGCCTGAAGTGCAATTATGCCCCTGCCCCTGACCAGAGCGGTTTTCATATTACCGGAACAGAATGCGGCCTCCATTTTTCTGGCGTCGTCCATGGTGCTGAGGGTGAATATATTCTCCAGGTTCGAGCTCTTGATAACATCGGGCATAGCCGGCTTTCTGCCTGTGGCAATGACCAGATAATCGTATTCCAGGCTCTCGCCGCTCTTGAGCTTCAAGATGCGATCGTCTGTGTTTATCTCGACAACATCGGCTTGTGTCTTGAAGTCCACGCCCTTTTCCCGGAAGAACTTGGGATCATTGATGACCACCTTGTCTATCTCGTACCATCCGCGCAGAGCATAGGGCAGTCCGCAAACCGAGACCCAGCCGGTGTTTTCCCGCTTTATAAGGGTTATATTGAGATCCTCTTTTACTGCTCCTCTCTTCTCAAGGAGGTTTCTCATCGCATAAATCCCAGAGATGCCTCCGCCTATAATTACCGCCTTTTTTGCCATAATACACACTTCTCCGAATTTCGGAATTCACATATGTTTTTTTATTTGATAGATACTTAACATTTTCTTCTAAAACAGCCTTTTCACCGTTCCAGGGCTATTGGGTTTATATGCGAATTTACCTGGTTTATATCCCCCTCGCGAAATTGAAGTGGGGTATATGCCGTTCAGCTCAACGGCCCGGGACAGCCAGAGAGGATGAGGGTCAAGGCCCATCTTCAGCTCTGAGATGTGGAGCCAGTCAGATGCAAGCAGCCGGGCGAGCCCCCGCCGCTGCGGCATCCGGCGCAGCGGGCATAGGTGATCATCCAATCCAGAGCGCGGTCTACCGCGGCCCGAGTACTATGGCCTCTCCTCCGGGCACAAGTGGATACCAGGCGGGGATATGGCAGTCGGCAATGTGCTTTCGGGTGCTGGCCGCGCTATCTGCCACCGCGCCGCTGCCAAGGGGCATGAGCTGCAGGGGATGCCGCAGGAGTTGAGCTGATTTTCGGCTCTATTTAAGGCTCTAATCACAATTTGCACTCGCCAGATGTCCTAAAAAAGTTATTATAGCCAGGCCACAAAAGTGTTCTAGCGGCGAAATAGAACATCAGGATCGCGGGTTCGCCGGGAACGGTTCGAGGGACCATGTGATAATGCAGCGGTGTGCTAATCTCAATGACGCCGCCAAGGGCAGGAAGCTAGGTCCGGCGCAAGTATCACAGATAGATTGTCGGCACATTGGACACTGGATATCTGATGGCCATTGAAAGACTCAATTTCAGTGAAATACAAGCACAGAAAGACAGGAGGCGAGAGCATAAGAATAATCGGCATTTCCATCATTCTTATCATCATATTGACATCAGGATGCGTTGCGGAAGATAACACCGCTTTGATACAAAGGGATCTGCTCTTTGGCAATCCGGACAGAACGACAACGCGCATAAGCCCGGACGGCTTGAATTTGAGCTTCCTGGCCCCGGAGAATGGAGTTCTCAACGTCTGGGTGAGCCCGGCGGACAAGCCGGAACAGGCCAAGCCTGTCACAAATGATACCTACCGCGGAATACGCAGCTATTACTGGGGGCAGACCAATGAGCACATCCTCTTCTTGCAGGACAGAAATGGAGACGAGAACTGGAGAATTTACAGTGTTAACCTCAGCAGCGGCAAGATCAAAGATCTCACGCCGTTTGAGGGTGTCCAATCTTATATCAAGGCATTAAGCCCCAAGTCTCCTTTAGAGTGCGTAATCGGCCTGAACAGGCGCGATCCTGAGTGGCATGATCTCTATAGGCTGAATATCGAAACAGGCAATCTAACGCTGCTTCAAGAGAATACCAGATTTTTGGATTTTGAAGTCGATGATGATTTCAAAGTGCGCCTGGCGAGCAATATGACTTCTGATGGCGATATTGAAATATTCAGGCCGACGGAGAATGGCACATGGATTAGCTACATGATGATCGACATGGAGGACTCACTTAGCGCTGGCTTTGTCGGATTCAACAAGACAAATGAGATCATATATCTCGTCGATAGCCGGGACAGGGACACTTCAGCCCTGTATACACTTAACCTGGAGACGGGCGAGAAGACTCTTGTGGCCGAAGACGTTAAATCCGATTTCGGTGGGGCCATGACTCATCCTACTGAGAAGAATCTGCAGGCAGTGGCCTTTTACTATGATAAGCTTGAGTGGACGATCATCGATCCCTCTATCGCAGAGGATATGGAGTATCTCGCCCAGTTGGAGTCTGGGGAGGTAAGAGTGGTGAGCAGATCACTTGACGATAAGGTCTGGATCGTGGTTTACACAGTGGATGACGGACCTGCGCGCTACTATTACTACGACCACAGCAAGAAGCAGGCAAATTTCCTCTTCACGGATAGGGAAGAGTTGGAGGACAAACCCCTGTCCAGGATGATTCCGGCAGTCATAAGATCGCGCGACGGCCTGGATCTGCTATGCTACTACACACTGCCTTTGGGCAGCGATGCCGATGATGACGGCCTGCCCGATCGCCCGTTGCCACTGGTTCTGAATGTGCACGGTGGCCCATGGAGTCGCGACTACTGGGATCTGGATTCCGTTCATCAATGGCTGGCCAACCGAGGATACGCTGTCCTCAGCGTCAACTTCCGCGGCTCTATCGGTCTTGGCAAGAACTTTACCAACGCCGGAGATCTTGAATGGGGGAGAAAGATGCAGGATGACCTGATCGATGCGGTGAACTGGTCTGTCAAGCAGGGAATCGCCGATCCGGAAAAGATCGCCATCATGGGAGGAAGCTATGGAGGATATGCCGTCCTGGAAGGGCTTGCCTCTACGCCGGAGGTCTTTGCCTGCGGAGTAGATATCGTGGGCCCATCGAGCCTGATTACGCTCCTGGAGAGCATTCCTCCATACTGGAAACCGGAGCTGGAGAAGTGGACTCGAAGAGTTGGCGACTTCAGGACGGAGGAGGGAAGAAAGATGCTCCAGGAGCGCTCGCCCCTCACATATGTTGATCAGATCGAGCGGCCTCTGCTCATCGGCCAGGGAGCCAACGATCCTCGGGTCAAACAGAATGAGTCCGACCAGATCGTCGGAGCCATGCAGGCCAAAGGGCTTCCTGTGACATATGTGCTCTATGCAGACGAGGGGCATGGATTTGCCAGACCCGAGAACAGGCTATCCTTTTACGCCATTGTCGAGGCGTTCTTGTCTGAGCACCTGGGCGGAAGCTATCAGCCCATCGGCCAGGACTTTGCCGGGGCAAACCTAACAGTGCCTGCCGGAGCTGGGGAGGTTCCTGGACTGGCGGAGGCCCTGGCCGAGATGGCTAGGGCAAAATATTTTTTTTCAAATGAATAAAATTTATCTACTTAAAAGACCTCATCTTCCGCACATACTCCTCTCGCGACAGCCCCCTGTTCTGCATGAGGTTATCCTTGACCTGCTGCCCGTAATCCCGCAGCCACTCGAATTTGGTGCAGCCCTCCAGATCAGGGCAGGAGTTGCACAGCTCGTAGCCCCTTTCCCGGGCGCAGATCCTGATTGTGCAGTCGGGCGGCCCTCCTCCGCTGTGGCATCCGGCGCAGCGGGCATAGATGGTCATCCAGTCCAGGGCGCGGTCAACAGCGGCCCAGTCGATGGCCTCGCCTCCGGGTACAAGGTGAGACCAGGCGGGGATCTGGCAGTCGTAGATGTGCTTGCGGGTCTGGCTGGCACTCTCCGCCGCTGTGCCGCTGCCAAGGGGGCAGGAGCCGCAGAGGATGCCGCAGGGGCCGAATTGGTCTTGGATTGGATTTGAAGGTTCGGTCATGAGAAAGAGATAATACGATCATAATATTTATACAATTGTTCAGATTATCCTAACGAGGATGGAACCATCCACACGAAGCCAAGAAGAAAAAATCCATCTAGCTCAATATGCAGAGATCCAATCCTTATATTGAGATTACCTCTTGTAATTTCTGATAAAGCTTTGGAATGATTGGAGCTATTGCGGTCAATAAAGTTGCATGATTTGCAGCAGATGCTATGAATTCATTATAACGCTCTGAAAAGACTTTTTGTCCTTGAGCATTTTCTAACGCTTCGACTTGCTGAAGCAAACCGGACTTTGCATCTTCTTCAGCTACGTTTTCTTCAATAGAATTTTTCAATTGCAGGAATATATTATTGGTTGTGATTTCAATTTTATCAATTTTTCTTAAGGACGCTTTTGGTGAATTGATATTCACTTGTTCAGTATTGCCATGTTGGTGGTATTCGATGTGGGTAGCGCCAATGTTGCTAATAGCGTTTTCCTTTTCTACATCGATTTCCATATGATCAATTCCATTTAGGCCTGATACATAGTTGATATATG
>JBFYLF010000016.1:0-12373 GCA_041305505.1 Methanothrix sp.
GACCAGGCAAAAAGAAGCAGAAGTGCCACTATGTCCGGGTAGAGGAATGCGGAGGAGAAGATGTAGAGCAGCTCTACACTGGTCTCATAAAGGATCAGAAGGAGACCCCCCACCTTCTGCCCAGGAAGCCCAGAGCCATTAAAGACATAATCAATAGATAGGACGGGATTATCTCGGTCAGCGGGGCGCTGACTGCAAGGAAAGAGATCTTCTGGCTGTTTAGGTAGGCTGGGATGAAGAGAATGGAGAGCATGTAGAAGATGCCCAGAAAGATCATAGCATTTCCCAGAGACGAGGGCGTTCCTTTGATCCGTCTCAACAGAGTGGAGAAGGCGGCTATACCGAAGAAGAAGAAAAGGCCTACCAGGACACCTATCTTCCAGGGATCGATCTCCACAAGGCCGGCCAGAAAGCTGCAGGAGATGAAGCTGGCCGCCAGGCATGCCGGACAGGGCATGGATAAGGCCCAGAAGGTCTTCCTGGATATATCGTGATGGTGGCTATTCCATTTTCTGGCGGTCATAACTCCCAGAACAATCAGCAGCAGAGATACGGCAAGATGCACTGCCATCCCTGTATTCAGAGCCGCAGCCAGTGCATTTTCCGGGAGCTGCTCTATGGCCATGCCCATGAAAAGGGAGATAACCAGATATCCAAGAGCGATAGAGAGCACTTCACGGCGGCTGAGGCTGGCCAGACCGCACCCCAAGCCGACCTTGAGTGCGAAGATCAGAATTCCGATCAGCACGCCAGATATGGAAAGCCAAGTCAGATCCAAATGAGACACCTATTAAAGTTGGTTGATTCAAAGGTAAATTAATTGGATTTAACTCTTGCGCAATCAAACCGGTTTAAGAGCAATTTTATTTGATTATGCTATTTAGCAGTCCTCTCATTTCATGCTGTTATTCAGACAGGAATGCCATCAGATGCTCACATATTGTCCCGATATGATCAGTCAGACCGGAGGTCATTGCAGAAGATCTGGTTGTCCAGCTTCTCTGATCACCATCAACGTTTAAACTTAATGATTTAAGTGGCCTGATGAGATCATCACAATATGCACCAAAAAGTTTAAGTAAAAACAAATTTAATTGCTCAAATCAATCTTATTTAAATAAGATTTACTTGTTTAAGTTCAACTAAAGCCAAAGAGCTGATTAGAATATGGTGGATAGGATGAAAGAGAGATCAAGTGAAGCGCCCTTTTTAGAGAAGATTCTCCATCCTCAGGCAAGCCTGAATCACGAAATTATTTATAAAGAATATTTTATGAGTTTGGGGCTGGATTTCCCGTCAGAGAGAATTTTCTACGATCAGGAGGATTAATTCGTGAGAGGTATTTTGCGCATTTGCCTGGCATTGCTGTCGCTGATGGCGCTGTCAGGGCCGTCCTGGGCTGGACAATTCGACTTTAATCCGGGTCATGAGCCGGTTCGATATAAGCAGGAGATGAATGACGATGTAAGCGGACAGGGATTTGTGAAGGAATATCGGAAGATCAACACCAACAACCTCTCCTTGTTCGAGTATTCCCACGGCAGCGGGAGCATCGATCAGGCTGGTATATTGAATTCCGAACAAAAATCAACCCACATCGTTAACAATTTTTATTATCTGGATTATGATGGACAATGGCAGAAGAAATGCAGAGGTGCTAGCAGCATCATCAACTATACCCGCCAGTATGACAATATCCAGTCTCCCACCGCTTTTGCCTACGGAACCGGCTGGTATGCCTCGCATCCTATTGGATACAATTCCCTTCTCAAGGATAAGACGGAGGCCAGGAGCTATCAGGAGGCTGCATCAATGCACAGGCAGGTAGAGTACGCCCGGGGCCTCAAGGGCGACATCGCTGTGGACATAAATTGCACCGGACCCACGGCCACTGATAACGGCATTGGCTCTCTCATAATGAGAATAGACGATGATGTCACTCAGGGCACGCTGCATGTTGGTGAGCTGGTATTCGATCCGAAATTGCTGAAGTTCTCATGTGCAAATACCACCGCGTTCTATCACATGAATGCCTGGAAGGATCCAATAATTGAGATCGACGATGATTATATCGGAGACTTCAAGGCGCAAAGGACATTGAAACTGGAAATCAAAAAATTCACTGAGATGTGGGGTGAGGACTGGCTTGCATGCTGCAGCGGAGGCTTCTTCGATCTGCCATCCTGGGATTTCGACAAGCAGTATGCCGGTCAGAAAGGCATCTTCGACTGCACCTGTCGCAACACATCCATCTCCACCATGAAACCCAAGTGGAATGCAACTGTAGCCCAGTTTCCCACTGATGCCTACAGGCTGAAGCCGTGAAAGATCTCCGATAAAATCCCGATCAATCCCTCTGTTTTTTAAGATTCCAAAAGGAGGACAAGAAAATGAAAAGTGAGGCCCCAATATGAAGAATAGAAACGAAGCGCCATTCGACCTCAATGTCCGGAGCCATTCGACAGAGAATCCAGGATGGCTTCAGTGGGCAGCAAGGCCTTATTCATTTGTCTGGGGGAGAGTGACCCATGAGATCAGCAATTGAAGCCGGGCAGATATATATTCACCTCGCAGCCATCTTTCTGCTCATCCTTGCTAATGCGGCCAGCTCCGACTTCATGACTTTTCAAGGCGACAACCAGCGAACCGGCAACCTGAGCGGCACGGGCCCGCACGAGCCCAATCTTCTCTGGAGCGCAAGCACCACCGGCCACGGCATTATCAGCGCTGCCGCCTCTATCTCAGGAGAGCGGGTCTTCGTTCCCAACTGGCCGGACATGACGTTCAAAGGAGAGCTGGGTCTCGCCTGCCTGGACCGGACAAACGGAAAGATGATCTGGATCAATCCCCTCGGCGGAAAAGGTGGAGCTTCGAGCCCGGCCCTGGAAGAGGGCAGGATCTTTGTGGGCTCGCTGACCGGCGATGTCTACTGCGTGGACGCCGGGACGGGTGAGACTGTCTGGAACAAAACCATCGAGAAGGATCCCAGCTGGTGGGGAGTGGCCTCCTCACCTCTGATACAGGACGGCTTGATCTACATCATGAGCTTCTCCAACGGAACCCTTCATGCCCTGAGCCTGGATGGCGAAGAGCAATGGAGCCTCTCGACAGGCGAGGTGACCCCCTATCTCTCGCCAGCCGCCTCAAAGGACAGGCTCTACCTGCCGGGAGGAGATCCGGCTCTCTACTGCCTGAACGCCTCAACTGGAGAGCTGATCTGGAAGAAAGATACGCCTTCCCAGATCACCGCCACGCCCACGGTGGGAGATAGGCGGGTCTTCATCGCAACCAAAGACGCCATTCTCGCCATTGATGACGAAAATGGTGATCCCATCTGGAGGGCAGATATCAACGGCTCGATCTCCTCTCCTGCCTTATCCTCCGGCCTTCTCTATGTGGGATCGGATGACAAGCCTGCGGGCCATCTTAGCTGCTTTGATGCTGCAAACGGCTCCCTGCTCTGGAGGGCGGAGGTCAACGGTCCGGTTAAGTCCTCGCCGCTGGTGCTGGACGGACTGGTCTATTTCGGGACCAACTGCGATGAAGGTGCCGTCTATGCCCTCCATTCCAGCAACGGATCGGTGGCCTGGTCCTACCACGTGGGCAAATTTATCATGTCCTCCGCCTCTGCCTCGGACGGCGTGGTTTACATGGGAGCTGATGACGGGCGGCTGCACGCCTTCGGCTCGCAGCCAAGGGGGCTCTTATGGAAGGGAGAGGTCCTGCTCGATGAGCAGAGCCTCAATATTACTGCAGGCAGCGGCAAGAAATATCAGGTCAATGCCAGCACTGCCCTGGGTGCGCTGGTCAAGGCCTGCCAGGAGGCCAATTACAGCATGAGCCTCAACGACTCCCTCTATGATCTTTACGGCCTGCAGATCGAGTCCCTGGGAGAAAACAGGGCGACGGGGGATGAATCCTGGCGCTTCTGGATCAACTACCCCCAGGAGGCCATGCCCGCCCTGGGACCGGAAATTACTGATCTGCGAGACGGGGATAATGTGATATTTTATTTCGGTGACAGAAGGGCGAGGCCTGATGATTCGCCACGCCTGGAGATCACCGCTCGGGTCCTCATGAGGAGGCCCGAGGCACTTTTTTTGACCGTTGGCAGCCATCCCCAGATAAAGCAGGCATCCACGAACTCCGCCCTTAATATAACTCTTCTCTCACCCAATAACGTCTCCAATTTGTCTTCATATGACCTTATATTTATAGAGATGATCGGAGCGGAGGCAGCCTCCGGATTGCAGGCCCGGCTGCAAGAGGCAAAGGCCATAGGTGTGCCGGTCGTCGTGATCAACTCAGCAGGCTATGAGAGCCTGGGAAATGTCAACCTCACGGATCATCCCTTCATCGAGCAGTACTGGGACTATGGCCGGGTCGAGAACATGAGGCGCCTGTTCTCTTACCTTGCAGCCAATTTCTGCGGCCTGAATCTCGATGTAAAGGAGCCGCTGCCAACTCCCAAGGAATATATCTATCATCCCGATTATCCCGATCTCTTCGAGAACCTCACCTCTTATCTGAGCTGGTATGGCAATAAAACCGGATACAGATTCAACACCTCTGCGCCTACCATCGGCATCATCAGCTATTACCAGGATCTGGACCATGCAGACAGGTCCGCCCTGATATATGCTCTGGAGAAGAGAGGGGCCAATGCGATCGACCTGGGCTTCTCCAGCACCTCTTCTCTGAAAAGCTTCTTCATGGCCGACAATTCCTCAGTTGTGGATGCAGTCATTCTCACCAAGTCCTTTCGGCTCAGCTACGGCGATCCCGATCAGGGAATTGCAGACCTGCTGGATCTGAATGTGCCTGTCATGAGGGGCATGAGGCTGTACTATCAAACACCTGATGAATGGGAGGACTCAACGGGAATGAATCCATTGGAGATCTACTTCCAGATAGCCCAGCCGGAGATGGACGGGGTAATCGAGCCTATAGTCATGGCGGGAAGAACCGACCAGGGCTATCAGCCCATTGAAAGCCAGATGGACTGGCTGGCGGAGAGGGCCGTGAAATGGGCAGATTTAGGCAGGATCAATAACTCGGAGAAGAAGGTCGCCATTATCTACTACAATCACGGCGGGGGCAAGGACAACATAGAGGGCTGCTACCTCAATGTTCCCCGCAGCCTTCGAAACATCCTGGACGGGATGAAGGCCGCAGGCTACCATGTGAACGGAACCGTTCCCGAAGAGAAAGCCCTGATCGATCTGCTCGCCCACCAGGGAACCAATGTGGGCTCCTGGGCTCCCGGAGAGCTGCAGGCCATGGTGGAGGCAGGAAACGCGACTCTCCTGCAGGCAGAGGTCTACGAGCAGTGGTTCTCGGCTCTTCCTCAGGATAAGCAGTCTGAGGTGATCCAGATGTGGGGGCCTCCGCCCGGGGAGATCATGGTCTATGAAAACCAGAGCGGGAAGTATCTGGTGATTCCCAAGCTCTCCTTCGGAGATGTCATCCTTCTGCCCCAGCCGAGCAGAGGGTGGCTTGAGAACGCTACTATCCTTTATCATGACAAATCCGTGCCCCCTCATCACCAGTACATCGCCTTCTATCTCTGGCTCAAGCACGGATTTGGGGCTGATGCCGTGGTTCACCTTGGAAAGCACGGCACACAGGAGTGGCTGCCGGGAAAGGAGTGCGGAATTTCCCGGGACGACTGGCCTGCTCTGCTGGTCCAGGATATGCCCGTGGTCTATCCCTACATCGTGGACAACATCGCCGAGGGCACTCAGGCCAAGCGGCGGGGAGATGCAGTTATGATCACCCATCTGACGCCACCCATCGTCGCCTCGGGGCTCTATGGCAACCTGACCAACCTGGCGGAGACGGTCTATCAGTATAAGAGCGTTGAGAATGCCAGCGTCAAGGAGGGCTATAGGAGACAGATCATCAATACGAGCCTGGAGATGCACCTTGATGAGGACCTTGAGGTTGACCTTCGGAATATTTCATCAAATGAGACGGCCTTCAATAGCTTCGCCGACGATCTCGAATCTTATCTTTACGATCTGAAAGGCCAGTATATGCCCTATGGCCTGCACGTCTTCGGCCAGCCGCCGGAGGGCGAGCCTCTGGCAGGCCTTGTCATGTCGATGCTGGGCGAAGATTTCAAGAGAGAGGTCGCTGCCATGATCTCTTATGATGATTACCCCAATCCCGCCCGTCTGGATCGGGAAAATGAGCTGCAAAACTGTAGCAGGAAGCTCCTTCTTGAGGTAATCATCAACGGGACAGGCAGCAAGGCCGCTCAGATGGAGATCTTCGGAAACGTCTCTTCCAACCTCACCACTCACCAGAACTTATCCCTGGAGTATAGCAAGGGAATTGCCGCCTGCTCTGCAGAGGTGCCTGCAATGGCCGCCGCCCTTAGCTCAAGTTACACGCCGCCATCTCCAGCAGACGATCCCATCCGCGACCCTGCAGTCCTTCCAACAGGCAGAAACTTCCGCTCCGTGGACCCAAGACGCGTTCCCACCAGCGCCGCCTGGGCAGTGGGCTGTGACCTGGCTGAGAAGCTGATCGATGGCTTCCGGCAGGATCACAACGGCACCTACCCCAGAAAGATGGCTCTTGTTCTCTGGGCCTGGGCCATGACCGACCACGGGGTGGTGGAGTCGGAGATCCTCCGCCTGGTGGGAGCCGAGCCGGTCTATGATGCTTACGGCGGCGTCAGCGACGTGCGGCTAATCCCACTCTCCGAGTTGGGACGCCCCAGGATCGACGTGGTGGTCGTACCATCCGGCCTGCACAGGGATCTCTTCCCAGAGAAGCTGCAGCTCATAGACAGAGCCATACGCCTCGCGGCCAACGACACCGGCTCAGAGTATCCAAACTACGTACGGGAGAACTCGGAGAAGATATATCAGGAGCTGATGGCGGGCGGTAATATCAGCGAGGAGCAGGCTCTCATCCTCTCCGCATCCCGCATATTCCTAGAGGAGGCTGGAACATACGGCCCCAACCTGGACAGTCCCGTATCGGCCAGCGACACCTGGGAGAATGATAGCAAGCTCGGCAACCTCTTCATAGACAGGATGTCCTACATCTACGGAGACGGCATATGGAGCAGCAAGCTCTCCTCCGGAGAGGATCTCTCCCTCCATCAAAAGGATCTGCTGCGGACCAATCTGGCAGGGGTGGAGGCGGCGGCGCATCACACCAACTCCAATCTCTACGGGTTCATAGACAACGATGACGTCTACCAGTATCTAGGGGGCATCAGCCTGGCGGTGAGAACTGTAACCGGAAAGGCCCCGGACCTGTATGTCACCGACGCCAAGGACCCAGACAGGAGCGATGTCTCCTCTCTGCATGACTTCTTCTCAAGAGAGCTGCGCTCTCGCTACTACAATCCTCAGTGGATTGAGGGTATGATGGAGCAGGGCTACTCCGGAGCCAGAGAGATGGACAGACTAGCCGAGTATCTCTGGGGGTGGGAGGTGACGGTTCCCGATCTGGTCAGCGAGAACACCTGGAATGAGGTGCATGAGATCTATGTCGAGGACAAATACGGTATGGGCCTTCATGAGTTCTTCGATGAGAACAATCCCTGGGCCTCTCAGTCTCTGGCCGGACGGCTGCTGGAGACGGCCAGGAAGGATCGCTGGCATCCATCCCAGAAAGCCCTGCAGGAACTTGTAGAACGCTACGAGCAATCGGTGCAGGACTACGGCGTCACCTGCTGCCATCACACCTGCGGAAATCTGGCCCTTCAGGAGTACATGCAGGGAGTGCTTCCCGCTCAGAACTCCGAATTCGCCAGCAGTTCGACCAGCGCATCCAAGAGTCAACGTTCGAGCTCTTCATCGTCGCGCCAAAAGTCTCACTCCAGCGAAGAGGCTGCTGCTCACAACCAGACGCGACCGTCAGGAGTTGGCAGCGATGCCTCCTCCAGGCAGCAGCCAATCGATTCATCTGAGGATGAGGTCAGGGGATTTGTAATGGAGGCTGTAAAGACCAGGAGCGTTGAGCCCCCCCAGTCCTCTGCCCCGCTGCTTGGAATAGGCCTGGTGCTCTTGATGCTCTCTGTTATCTGGATGGGATTTAGAGGGAGACGATAATCTTATTTTTTGCATGATTCTGGACATGGAAAGCATCAGTCATTTCGGACTAAGAGAGATCACAAAAATATAATAGGGGCAGGCTTTGGCCAGCCAAGCCTGCAATCCCTGTTTTTATGTGGGTCTTACTCTAGAACATGCCGGGCGGCATTCCGCCCATTCCACCCATGCCGGGCATTCCCATGCCACCCATACCGCCCATTCCAGGGGGCATGCCTCCCGGCCCGCGCTCTGGCGGCTTCTTTGTGGAGGCCAGGACATCATCGATACGCAGTATCAGGCATGCAGCGTCTGTTGCTGAAAGGAGGGCCTGAATCTTGACACGCAGCGGCTCGACAACGCCCTGTGCGAGCATATCCTTTATCTCCCCGCTGTAGGCCTCAATGCCTGCATTTTTGTTCTTCTCATGGCCGCTCTTCAGCTCGACAACCTTGTCGATTGCATCATATCCAGCGTTCTCTGCGAGGGTCTTGGGAATGATCTCGAGGGCCTCTGCGAACTTGGTCACAGCCAGTTGCTCGCGGCCTTTCAGGGTTGCAGCATACTCGCGAAGGCGCAAAGCCAACTCGATCTCCGGGGCTCCGCCGCCCGGCACCATCTTCCCGTCCTCGACCACATCCGCCACTGCATGAAGGGCATCGTCCAGTGCTCTCTCAAGGCCGTTTAGAACCTGCTGAGTGCCTCCTCTCAGGAGGAGCGTGGCTGAATGGTTCCGGGTTCCGCTGACAAATGTCATCATGCCGCTTCCAATCCGCTTCTCCTCAACCAGGGCGGCGCTGCCTAGATCCTCTGGCCTCAGCTCATCAAGGCCCGTGACTATATTGGCGCCTGTTGATCTGGCCAGTCGGTCGAGATCCTTCTTGATGACTCTCCTAAGGGCCAGAACGCCGGCGTTGGCCAGGTGGTGCTGGGCTATATCGTCAATTCCCTTCTGGCAGAAGACGGCTGTAGCTCCGCTGGCTATCACCTTGTCAGCGGCTTCCTTAGACCTAGCCTTCTCGTGCTCCATGAACTGCTGGAACTGGGTTGATGAGGTGATCTGCAGCTCTGCCTTGTTCTCTGTGTCCTTGGACTCTATTGGAGTTGAGAGGAGCGCAATCTTTGCATTCACAACCTTGCGGGGCATATTCTGGTGGACGATCTCCTTGTCGATCACAACGCCTTCGATGATCTTGGAGTCAAGGGTGCTCTCACCCACCTTCTTCTCAACATTGACCCGGTCCATATCGAACTTCTTCTTGCCGTTGTAGCTCTCCAGGGCATTGAGGACCAGCTCCACTGCGTACTCCGCCATCTTGCTGTCTCCCGACTCTGCGAGCTTTCCCGTCATGGCCGTCTCAGCCACCTTCACAAGGAGTGCCCTGTCGTTTTCAGAGGCATCAGTTGCCATCTCCTTGACGATCTCAATGGCCTTTTCCGCAGCCATCCTGTACCCCTGAACTATCATTGTGGGGTGGACCTTCTGGTCAAGGAGAACCTCGGCCTTCTTGAGCAGCTCGCCTACGAGGACTGCAACTGTAGTTGTGCCGTCTCCAACCTCTTTGTCCTGCGTCTTGGCAGCCTCGATGAGCATCTTGGCTGCGGGGTGCTGCACATCCATCTCCTTTAAAATGGTCACGCCGTCGTTGGTGATTGTCACGTCTCCAATTGAGTCCACGAGCAATTTGTCCATGCCCTTGGGGCCCATTGTGCTCCTCACCGCATTGGCCACGGCGCGGGCAGCCATGATGTTGTTCGAGATGGCCTCTTTACCCGACTCTCTGCGGGTGTCCCTTAAAATGATGATTGGCATTCCGCCCATTCCTGCCATAAGATAATCCTCCAGTAATTGCTTGATATCGAGTTTGTCCTCTGAATCTCTGGTTCACAGTATTTGATATTCTATAAAACCGTTTCCCTTGAAGTTTCTGTTGATTCCTTGGTTGGTGCAATCGTGGTGGCAGCCACGATTCACATCCTAAAGGCGTGTGACCAAGCAGACACAACTAAATTATTATTTTTATTTTATAATGAAAACTGACCAAAAGAGATAAGTTCTATAATGGTACAAGGGAAGTCGCCGAGGCCAAAGAATTATGATGATTAAACCCCAGAAATATCGAATAGCATTTGTTTTAGACGCGTTGTACTATCCATTTACCTATCCCGAAATAATTGCGTCCTTGGCTGCGAGAAAGTACAGAATAGATGCCGCGCCTCCGCAATCTCCGTTAGGAGGTCCGAGGATTTATGTTAAGGGGTATATTGCCTCCAAAGAGGGCTGTATCATACAGGTAAATGATGATAGGGGAATAATCGCGTGCGAAGGCCAAATAATCGATAGTGTTATAGCTTCGGCTAAAGAAATTGCTGGCTTGGCTGAATCGGATTTCCAAGTGAGCATACCATCTGATATCAATTATTGCGAATTAATCGCCTCTGTAGTAGTTTCTGATTGCGGTAATCCTCTGGAAACAATAAAAACTTTCTCTGAGGATAAATATCGAATATTCGATGAAATATTAGGAGTCGAATCTGCGGGATATTCCATAAGAATAATACCGAAGGGCGGTAATCCTACAGAAAAGAGCTGGTTCGATATTTCCGTAACTCCCAGGTTCTCAACATCAGACACTGAGTACTATATTGAAGTCGTATTTAGGAAAGAAAGAGATGTGGAGGATGTTCTATCGTTCGCTACGCATTTAAATGAAAATATATCTTTAATAATTAATAAGCTTAGAGGTGCTTAGTCGATGGCTGGTGAAGTGATTCAAAGTAGCGCGGGCTCAACCCCCATGTATGTCTTTAATGCTCAACCATCTTACTCTGCTCTCGATCTGGAAAGAGATTCACAGATAATAGAACTCAGAACTCAAATTACTAAATTGACCGAACAAGTTAATAGGCTAGAAAACATAATTGGTGAAATATCCAAAAGGATGGAACCGATGCAGACCAGCTCTGAAGATGTTATGGTATTAAGATCTATAACAAGAGATGAAGCAAAGAAAGAGATTCTGGATTTGCTCGATAAGTCCGATAAATTGTATTATTACGATATAGCGGAAGCTTTGCGATTGGACTTGGAAGAAGTTGTTCAA
Organism: Methanothrix sp.; assembly: GCA_041305505.1. Classification (GTDB taxonomy): domain Archaea; phylum Halobacteriota; class Methanosarcinia; order Methanotrichales; family Methanotrichaceae; genus Methanothrix. The sequence continues at coordinate 11,156 of JBFYLF010000016.1, forward strand.
ATCATGTCTGAATTAGAATCTGATGGGTTTGTGGGAGTTGCCGAGTAATGCCTACACTTGATCAGAAGGGGGATGCGATTCGAGGGGAAAAGGTGACATTTCAATGTCGTAGTTATCGCGTCTCGAATAAACCCATAGCTAACACAAGCAGGCATAAGGCACAAAGGGGTAATTTAGAAGGTGCGGTTTATTGCGTTATCGATAAGCCTTTTACGAGAATAAGAGAGAAGTCCAAAAGGACCTCTTAATTAATTCTCTTGGTACTTCTCTCTAATAATCCCATCCATCTATTCTCATCCTCGATCCCGATCCCTGCCGCCTCTGCTGGCGTAGATCCATTCAGCCCCATATGTGGCCTCACGAAGTTATAATAGATCTGGTTCATGGGGATAATTGGCGTGTCATCTACCTTGATGCCCCTCATGATTTTCTCTCGTTCTCTGATGCTGCCGTGCATCCTTTCCAGAACGCTGTTAAGGCTCTCTTGCAAAGCCACATCAGCGACATGCTTGCAGCTCTGGTGATGGTCGTAGAACTCAGCGTTGAAGGCCCGCTTATAGGAAGCCAGCCCGTCAGTCACCATAAGCCGAGGCTTCTTGTTTCCGACTTCCTTGGACTTCTTGAAAGCCTTCCTAGCATCCTGAACTTCTCGTCTCTAAGTCACTATGCTAACGAGATGGAATCTGGTTCGCTCATCCATGACATTCCAAAGCCACCGCCATTCGCCACCGATCTTGATCTTCTATCCCATCGGTGTTGCCAGATGTCGCCTAGCTCAGGCTCCAGCGTGGCTACATAGGCCCCTATGATGTCAGTGTACTTGAAGATCCATCTGAAACAGTGCTGTGGTCTATATCGAGGTCAAGCTGTGATTGCCATGAATGAGGCGGTCTATGAATCCAAAGGCTTCGCTTTGCAGTTACGAGGACTGCCGGGAAAATGAGGGATGGCGATCCGGGTAAAGGAGGGAAGATAAAAACAATATTTGCCTCGGACCACCAGCCACCCTCCACCAGCCCATCATACATATAGACGATTGCGATAATTTGAGCAGAAGGGAGGCTAAATTGCCAGTATCAAGACAGGAGAACTAAAGCGAAAGAAGAATGAGGTAAATTCAGGTGCGGGGGATGGGATTCGAACCCACGAACACCTTCGTGACTGGACCCTGAATCCAGCGCCTTTGACCTGGCTTGGCAACCCCCGCAAAAGAGGCAG
>JBFYLF010000017.1:0-12222 GCA_041305505.1 Methanothrix sp.
CGATCTCGACAGCATCCTGCAGGAAGTCGTCTATAAGCACCGGATGCTCCCGAGAGACCCGCACAGCCTCCCGCATGTAAACCTCCAGACCTGCCTCGTCATAGACGATCTCCATCGCTCGCCCTCCCAGGACATAAGAGGGCCGGACCAGAACAGGATATCCGATCGTTGTCGCTACGGCCTTGGCCTCTTCGGGAGAGAAGGCTATTCCCGCGTTGGGCTGGGGGATGTTCAGCCTGTTCATCAGCGCATTGAACCTCTCCCGATCCTCTGCTAGATCTATGCTGTCAGGGCTGGTTCCCAGGATCTTCGTCTTGAGCCCCCTCCTGGCGATCTCCTTTTCGAGTGGTATGGCGAGGTTTATGGCCGTCTGGCCTCCGAACTGCACCAGAACTCCATATGGCTGCTCCTTCTCGATGATGTTCATGACGTCTTCCAAAGTTACAGGCTCGAAGAAGAGTTTGTCGGATGTGTCGTAATCGGTTGAGACCGTCTCGGGATTGTTGTTCACAATATGGGCCTCGATACCCTGCTCTCGCAGTGCCATCACAGCATGAACAGTGCAGTAGTCGAACTCGATGCCCTGGCCAATCCGGATGGGACCTGAGCCGAGGATCAGAACCTTCTTTCTATCAGAGGGCACAATCTCGCACTGTGTGTCGTATGTCGAGTAGTAGTAAGGCGTCTTGGCCGCGAACTCCGCAGCGCAGGTGTCAACCATCTTGTAAGTAGGAATGATGCCCGCTGAGATTCGCATGTCAGTTATCTCTTCGCGGCTCTTTCCAGTCAGGCGTGCGATCTGTTCATCAGTAAATCCTGTCCTCTTGGCCTTTCTTAAAACCTCTTCATCAAGCCCCGCAGCTATCTCCCTCTCGACCTCCAGGACCCTCTCCATCCTGTATAGGAAGTATGGCTGAATTCCGGTTATTTCTGAGATCTCATCTGCGCCAATACCTCTCTTCAGAGCCACATAGATGGCAAATATCCTCTCGTCAGTAGGCTCTGCAAGAAGGGCTCTTAACTCCTCGTCCGTCCACTCGGCATACTTTCCGGAGTACCCGAGCTCCTTGTCTATGTCCAGGGACCTGATGGCCTTCAAGAGCGACTCCTCGTAGCTTCGGCCTATTGCCATGACCTCTCCTGTGGACTTCATGGCGGTCGTCAGCGTCTTGTTGGCTTTCACGAACTTGTCGAATGGCCAGCGCGGGATCTTGGTCACAATATAGTCGACCGTCGGCTCGAAGGAGGCAGGCGTCTCCTTTGTTACATCATTTATGATCTCATCGAGGGTCATGCCTATGGCGATCTTGGCAGTGACGCGGGCGATTGGATAGCCCGTGGCCTTCGATGCCAGAGCCGAGGAGCGCGAGACTCGGGGATTGACCTCGATCACCCTGTACTCTCCGTTCTTGACGGCAAACTGAACATTGCAGCCTCCCTCGATCCCCAGAGCCCGAATGATGTTGATGGAGGCACTTCGCAGCATCTGGATCTCTCTGTCTGAGAGGGTCTGGATTGGTGTGACAACAATGGACTCGCCTGTGTGTATTCCCATCGGGTCCATGTTCTCCATGTTGCAGATCGTGATGCATGTGTTGTTCGAGTCCCTCATCACCTCGTACTCGAGCTCAATCCAGCCGCCAACGCTCTCCTCGAGAAGCACCTGGCCGATCCTGGACCTCTTGAGCCCCAGCTCGCAGATCGAGAGCAACTCCTCACGGGTCTTGGCTATGCCTCCTCCCGACCCACCGAGGGTATAAGCAGGCCTGACGACAAGAGGCAGCCCAAGCTCTTCCATCACAGATAAGGCCTCGTCCAGAGAGTTGACGGCTTTGCTCCTGGGCACGGGCTCGCCGACCCTCTGCATCACCTTCTTGAAGAGGTCGCGATCCTCTGCATCCCGAATGGACTTGACCGATGTCCCCAGGACCTCAACGCCATACTTCTCCAGGACTCCCATCTCAGACAGCTCGGAGGTGATGTTCAGCCCCGTCTGGCCGCCGATGCCTGCTATTATGCCGTCCGGCCTCTCCTTCTCTATGATCTTAGCCACGATCTCAGGGACGAGCGGCTCGATGTAGACCTTATCGGCAGTGTCAGGGTCCGTCATGATAGTTGCCGGATTGGAGTTGACGAGGACGACCTCGATTCCCTCCTCGCGAAGGGACTTGCAGGCCTGAGACCCCGAGAAATCAAACTCTGCGGCCTGACCTATCTGGATTGGACCTGAGCCTATGAGGAGTACCTTTCGAATATCAGTTCGCTTTGGCATGTCTATGGCCTCCCGGCTTCGACGAAATCGCCTCTCATGATTCTGAGAACAGATCCGAAGAAGGGGTCTTCGGTACATAAGGGTCCAGGGCTTGCCTCAGGGTGGTACTGAACAGCCAGGACGCGAAGCTTCTCACTCTTTACGCCTTCGACTGTGCCGTCGTTTGCATTGAGCTGTGTGATTTCTAGGTCAGTCCCTTCGACTGACCCTGGCCTGACTGCGAAGTTATGATTCTGAGATGTGATGTACACGATCTTCTTCTGGAGATCCTTGACAGGTTGGTTTCCGCCGTGATGCCCGAACTTGAGCTTGAATGTCTCGGCTCCAAGAGCCAGAGATATGATCTGATGGCCGAGGCATATCCCGAATATCGGGATCTGGCCTGCGAAATGCTTGACTGCAGATATGGCGGCGCGAGCCCTCTCAGGGTCGCCCGGTCCGTTTGAGACGAAGAGCGCCTGGGGCCTTGACGCTTCGATCTCCGAGATGGCCGCATGGGCCGGAAGAACGGTTATATCGAATCCGCGGCATGAGAGGCTTTTTAGGATGTTCCTCTTGATCCCCAAATCAAGCACAGTCATTCGGGGACCGCGTCCTTCGATACGATAGGGCTCTTTGCATGTCACATCTCCCAAGAGATCCCTTTCAGATATGTCGGCCTGGGACCTGGCCATTGCGACGACATCCAGATCCCGGACGTCCTTTCTCTCGCCTACAGCAAGGGTTGCCTTCATCACGCCCTGCTCTCTCACCTTCAATGTGAGCATCCGGGTGTCGACTCCACATAGCCCAGGCTTTCCTTCATCCACGAGGAACCTGCTCAGAGTTCTCTGGAGCTTGTAATGCGTTGGCCTCTCCCAGTACTCCCGACTTACCATAGCGGAGGGCCACATCCTCTCGGATTGGAAATCCTCGCCATTTATGCCGTAGTTTCCCTGCAGAGGATATGTGAACATGAGCATCTGTCCGTGGTATGATGGATCTGTCAATGCCTCCTCATAGCCGGACATCACAGTTGTAAAGACCAGCTCGCCCGAAACCACCCCGGGCGAACCAAAACCAGTACCTTCCAACCTTGTTCCGTCTTCTAACCCTAAGACCCCTATCATAGTATCGGCAAAACAAGAAGCTAGGCTACCTAAATACATTTCGATGCAGGATTATGAAGCTGTAGGCTCCTATGTCAGATCTGAAGGATTCAAATTGAAAGATGTATGTTGGAGGATGTTGATTGCAGGATGTTGACTGGAGGATGTTGACTGGAGGATGTTGACTGGAGGATGTTGACTGGAAGACGTCGATTGGAGGATTGCAGATCAGAAGGTGGCAGGTCGGAATAATCATCAGCTATTTTAATCTGGAGGTAGGACTGCGCAGTCATGGAAGTTAAAGTTCAGACCATAAAAAGTCCCGAATTCAAACAGGTCTATGCAATAGGCGCAATCGGAGGCCACAGCCCATACGACTTTCGAATCGCCTTCTACAACGACTCACCCAAAGCCTCGGCGGAGGACGGAAAGAATGTGACGATTATGGAGAGGAAGATCGACACTGAGATAATCCTCTCGCCTCTGGCAGCCAAAGAGCTTGCGAACTGGCTGAACGAGCACATCAAGGACTATGAGAAGCTCTTTGGGGAGATCAAGAGGCCCGGATCGGCTGCTTTGGGCTCCGTATCGCCCGGGAAAGGCAGCGAGCCTGCGGCCATTCAGGGATACATGTGAGGCCTGCCATGAACAGCAAAGAGAAGGCTCTCCTGTCCAGAGGCATGGATCGGGTCCGGCAGAAGAGGTTTGATGAGGCACTTGAGATCTTCGACAGAGTCCTGGCATCCGATCCCGAGATTCCCGAGGCCTGGAACAATCGGGGCGTGGCCCTCTTCGGTCTGGGCAGACCTGATGAGGCCTTGCAAAGCTATGACAGAAGTCTGGCTCTCGATCCGGAGAACCTGGATGCTCTCCGAAACAAGGCGTTCGTCCTTCGAAGCCAGAGGAGGCTCGAAGAGGCCCTGGAGGCTTATGACACCGTCTTGCAGAAGGGCGGCGACAGCTACGACCTCGAATCGACAGCAGTGGTTCTGACGGCACTTGGAAGGCTTGAGGAGGCTCTAAGCTGCCTCTACCTTGCACGCGAGCAGATGTCGCTTGACCGGCTGGAGGGCGAGATAGCCGTCGTAAAGGCTCTGATGGAGGAGCGGGGAATGAGAGTCCCTGAGATGAGGGGGCCTCAAGGGAAAGAATGATAATATTAAAAAGATAAGAAAAGGAGATTTAGAGAAGTAGATATGAAGAAGGAAGTGAGAATGATAGCATGGCAGATCTTCCTCTGCCCAGATTGATGGTGGGATTTAGTTTATGAAGGGCTTTATAATGATAAATGTCGAGCCGGGAACGGAAAAAGCCGTCCACGACAGCCTGGAGAAGATCAAGGGCGTCCGGGAGGTAGTTCCTGTCTACGGAGAGCATGATTTCATAGCCATAGCAAATGTCGAGAGCATATCTGACCTCAACCAGGCGGTCCTGAAGATCAGAGAGCTCTCAGGAATAACCAACACCCAGACCATTCTCGGCATGGAGCTCAAGCTGTAGAATGCCTTGCATCCAATCAGGATCTCTGAAACCTCTATACTTAGCTGTCTTTGTGGCCGTACTGGGCTTCTCGCTCATTGCCCCCTTCTTTCCTCATTACGTTATGGATACCGGGGCATCCTATTCCATGTTGGGAGTCATAGTCTCTGCCTACGGAGCGGTCCAGCTTCTTACCCAGATACCCATAGGTCGGCTTTCAGATCGGAGAGGAAGAAAGAAGATCATGCTCCTCGGCCTTGCGACCTTCTCTGTTATCCCTCTGCTCTACATCAGGGCAGAGAGCACATACTCTCTTCTCTTCATAAGGGCTTTAGGGGGCCTGGGAGCCTCGGCGGTCTGGCCGATAGCTATGGCCCTGATCGTCGATCAGGCTGAGCCGGAGGGCAGAGGCGAGGCCATGGGCTGGTACAACGCCTCATTCTTCTCCGCTTTGGCTCTCGGTCCTCTCCTTGGCGGGGTGCTTTATGATTCATGGGGTGTCGTGGCTCCATTTCTCCTCTGGGCAGGGCTTGGCGCGCTCTCTCTATTCGTAGTCCTCTTCCGGGTGGCTGAGCCAAAAAAGGCCAAAGTAGCGGTGGGTGATGCCCCGTCCGGAATTAAAGAGGGCCTCATATCCGACGGCTACAAGGCGACATTTATCGCCTGCTCATCAGTCGTCCTCTGGTCAGGAGTCGTTGGAGGCTTCAACTTCACAATGCTGCCTGCCTACGCCTCAGGCCTCGGGCTCAGGGCTGCAGACGTGGGTGTGATATATCTGGTCTACGGAGGCTGCACAGCTCTCTTCAACATCTACTTTGGCCGCCAGGCCGACAGGGGAAGCAGAAAGAGGCTGATCTTCGCCGGCTGCCTGGCCGGTGCCATTGGATTTCTATTCCTTCCCCTGGCATCCTCACTTCTCCATATGACTCTGCTCTTTGCAGTCTTGGGGATGGGCCTAGGCATGGCAAGCCCGGCAGCGGCAGCTCTTATCGCAGATACGACCTCCCCCGCCCGAAGAGGTGAGGTCTACGGCATATTCAATACGGCCCGAATGGCAGGAGTGGTCATTGGCCCTCTCATCGCAGGCTTTGCAGCCGACCTTGAGGGAGTCGGAGGCGCAGTATATGCCTTTATAATTCTGGCAGCGGCCATAACGCTTGAGAGCCTGATCATTCGTGAGGCAAAAGTTCAAGCCTATGATTGAGAGCAAAAAGAAAAGTTAAGCGGGATTAGCCCCGCCGGATAGACCTTCCGATCGGTTTTCAGGTGCTAAAGAGCGCTCCAGGACCCCTGAGCCCCGATTCGAATCGATGAGTGGCTCTGGGCATACCTGAGGTTATTCTCAAGATGCTCGCCGAATGTCACGGGAGCTGGCGAGAGTGACCCGGGCCCATTGCTACCGATATGAACTGTGTTTGTGCTGTTTGTCAGAGCAACAGGAATTGGATTTGAGTAAAAGCTCTGGCCTAGAAGCGGAAAATACGGAGAATCCACTATCTCCAGTATTGATCTGTCAGCAGGCTGAAAATTTGGGCTCGGTTTGCTGCCTATCTTGAAGAACATGGGATCGTCATAAGTCCACATGGTGGCCAGGCCGCCCGTCATAAGCAGAAGCAGAGCTGCAACTATTGGCAAGTATCTCGTCATAATTTCCTCACCCTGAGACAAGCTGGATTTAAACCTGTTCCTTCAAACCGTCCGCCAGACGCCGCCTGAGTAGACCCTTATAGATGAGCCGGACCTGGCTACCTGCATGGTCTTTCCGAGGTCTCCATGCTCGCCTATCCACCAGGGGTATGCAGAGTACCTTTGGACTAGATAGGTCGGATAGAAGTATGCCGGCTGTGAACCTGGCAGGAAGTAGCTGTATGTAGGATAATAATAGGGAAAATACGGAGAGAGAAGGCCATTGGAGCTGTAGATGGGCCTCACTCCAAGCCAGTCAATCTGTGGATTCGTGCCAGTTATCTGGTTTTGCTCTGTGCTCTGGGCTGATGCGCCGGGCAAGCATGCACATAGAATTGCCAGGGCCAAGACAGCAGCTATTCTTATCATAATTCAAGATGACGAATTAGATGATATAAATCTATCCAAAATCCAAGAAAATACGCTGCCCGTCCGGCCAGGAGCAGCTATGAAAAAAATTGCAGAGGAATGGCGAAAGATTCGCCATTTTCCCCCTCTTGGTCTTCTCTACTTAGCGTCCCCTTCCGATGGTAACAACCCTGCTAATCACCAGAGGTCTAAGGAGTTGATATTCCTGGCCCAGGGCGCTGTCATATCCAGTCGGAGGTGCATGTCTTCCGTCGCTGGCATAGACGTACACAGCGTATAATCCGCCATCGATTGGGGTGCTCAGCCAGGTCCACTTATTCGATGCGGACCAGGGCTGAACGACTGTCCAGACATTTCCGGTAGCCGGGCCCCGGAGCCAGAACTGATAGAGTATCGGATCCCTATTGGGATCGACAGCCGATGCAGTCCATCTGATAGATCCTCCTGCTGTCTGAGGGCTGGGCTTGTCCGGGGTTAAAGCCGTCAGCCCTGGCGGATCGTTCGCCGTCAGCTGATACTGCGAGCCGACTGCGCTGTCATAGGCTGTCTCTGGACTGTGCTTTCCATCCCTGACATAGACATAGACGTTATATGATCCAGCGTCGTAGCCGGAGCTGGTCCAGATCCACTGGCTGTTTGGAGACCAGTCCTGGACCACCTTCCAGGCATTGCCCGTCGATGGCCCCTTCAGCCAGAACCTGTAGAAGATAGGCTCTCTATTGGCGTCTGTGGCTTTAGCAGTCCACTTCACAGCAGTTCCTGCGCTCTGAGGACTTCGCTTGTCAGGGGTCAGAGCAGTGACCACCGGAGGCTGGTTGACTGAGAGGACGAAAGAGCCTCCCAGGGCGCTATCGTATGACGTAGCGGGATTGTGCTTTCCATCCCTTGCATAGACATAGACCTTATAGTCACCTGCGTCGTAGCCTGAGCTTGTCCATGTCCACTCGTTCTTGACAGACCATTCCTGAACCGTCTTCCAGGCATTTCCTGTAGATGGGCCCTTCAGCCAGAACTTGAAGAAGACCGGCTCTCTGTCGGGATCTGTTGCCTGTGCAGTCCATTTTATGGGCGTTCCTGCGGGCATCGGGCCAGGCCTGTCCGCCTTCAGCGAGATCAGAGCTGGAGGCTGGTTTGGCCTGAGCACTGTGAACAGCGCTCCGGCATCGTCGTCATATCCTGATGCAGGCATATGCCGACCGTCCATCACCTGAACCTGGATCTGGCTGGTTCCGGCATCCATTGGAGATGTGAACCAGGTCCAGGCCGGGTCTGTGGACCAGTCCCTGACCATCCGCCACAACCCTCCGGTGGCAGGTCCATTCAGCCAGTACCTGAAGAAGACTGGGCTTCCCTCCGGGTCGATGGCAGAAGCCTGCCAGCGAACTGTGACCCCGATTGGCTGGGAGCCGATCACATTGCTCGAGAGACCTGTGATTCTCGGAGGCAGGTCGAGGTTGATTATGGAGTAAGCTGCTATCTGATAGTCATCTGATCCGCCCGGCCCGGCGTGCTTGCCGTCTCTCACAGCCACGAGAACCTCGCTGATTCCGACGTCCCATGGGAAGGTACTCCATGTCCAGCGGTTGCTATTTCTCCAGCCGGTCTGGTCTATCCAGAAGCCGTGTGTAGAGGGCCCGCGCAGATAGAACTTGAACTGGAGAGGATCGCCCTCGGGATCATCTGCGAATGCTGTCCATCTGATCCAGCTTCCGACAAACTGAGGAGCAGGCCTGTCGGCGAAGAGCATTGTGATCCTCGGAGGCAGGTTTGGAGCCGTCAGCTTGTATGCAATCGACTTCTTCGAGTCAAAGCCGTTTGCATCGGAGTGCAGGCCATCCCTCACCCAGACCTCAACCTGGTAGTCGCCCGGAACAGATCCCATGGTGTTCCATGTCCACTGGTTGCCGGGCCTGTAGCCCGTATCATCTCTGACCTGGCTGCTCGGAGCAGGTCCCCTTACAATGAACCTGTACTGAAGAGGCCCGCCATCAGGATCAGTTGCCACGGCGCTCAGAGATATTGGCATTCCTGCTCGCTGGGGGCTCGGGGGATTGGCCGTCAGGCTCTGGACCACAGGCGGTACGTTGCTGTTCTTATTTCCAAAGTCCATCTGCTTGTTCTCGCCTGCTGCCAGTGCGAATGGCGCAGATACTCCGCCTGCTGGCACTGTCGCGCTCCAGCCCGGCTGCAAGACCTCGCTAATCTCGTAGCTTCCTGGGGTCAGGTTTGTGAAGCTGTACCAGCCGTTGGCATTGGTAGTGGTCGTAATCTCAGCGCTTGTTGACAAGTTCTTGAGCTTGATTGTCCAGCCTGATAGACCGGGCTCGGCATTGTTGGCTCCGTTTCCATTGAGGTCGTTGTATTTGACACCCCAGACGGATGCTTTGCCCGGCTGGGATGCAATCTTATTCCCGAAGTTCACATTGGCCTTGCTTCCCGGAACAGTGACGGTCTGCTCGGCTGATGTTGTCGGAGTCCAGCCTAGCTGGGAGATCTCGCTCACCTTGTAGACGCCCGGGAAGAGGTTCTTGAATCTGTAGGCTCCATTGGCATCGGTCTTGGTCTTGGCAATGACTATGTCGTGGACAGGACCGCCGATGGGCCCGACATAAGTCAGGACCAGTTGCCAGTTGGCGATTCCGCTCTCGCCTGCGTCTTTTATGCCGTCTCCATCGATGTCGTTCCACTTGACTCCGGATAAGCTGGAGGGTCCAATCACCGGGATGGGCGCCACGACCACCGAGCTTATGGATATGCTTACTAAAATGGGATCGTCCACCTCATAATTTCCCGGAGCCAGGTTGCTGAATGTATAAGAGCCGTCTTCGCCGGAGGTTATGTTTGCGATCTCAACTCCGTTTTGGACCAGGATTACGGGCTGCCCGGGTATGGCAGGCTCGTCGCTGTCTTTGACGCCGTTCTCATTGGCATCATAGAACTTGACGCCTGATATCGTGAAGCCGCCCTTATTCCCAAAGTCCTTGCCTGTTACATCTGCATTGGTGAGGTCCACGCTGTACGAGCCGCCTGCAGGCATGCTGACATTCCAGCCCTCCTGCGCTACCTCCGAGAGGGTGTACTGGCCAGGTGCCAGGTTCTTGAAGGAGTATGAACCATCCTCTCCGCTGGTCGTGGCGTTGATCAGAGCGCCGCCTTTCAGGATCTGGACGCCCCAGCCTGCCTGTCCGGCCTCGCCAGAATCTCTCGCTCCGTTTCCATTTGCATCGAAGAAGACCGTTCCTGATACTGCCCATGATCCGTGGTTTCCAAAGTCCTTGCCGGACACATCCGCATTCGAAAGATCGACTGTGTAAGAGCCCTCAGACGGAGCGGTTCTGATCCAGCCCGACTGCTCGACCTCGGTGATGGTGTAAGTTCCGGGGGGCAGGGACTCGAACTTATATGAGCCGTCCCTTGCAGTTGCAGTCTCATTTGATATAGCCTGGCCATCAGAGGAGGTGCCTTGCAGCTTGATCGTCCAGCCATCGAGCCCTGGCTCGTTGTCATTGACTGCATTGCCGTCGAGATCATTGAACTTCATTCCGGATATGCTGAAGGCGGTGAGAGTGTTGGCAAAGTTCCTGTCAACCGCATCGCCCTCTTGCAGCTGTACATCATAGGACCCGCTTGCAGGATCGACGCTCCAGCCATCCTGGACGACCTCGCTGACCTTGTAGCTTCCGGCTTTTAGCTGCTCGAAGCGGTAGGCTCCATCGATCCCCGTCAGGGCAGACAGCTCGCTTCCGTCGGGATTTGTGAGCCGCACAGTCCAGCCTGAGAGAGCTTCGCCGCTATCCGGGATCTTGTTGCCGTTCTTATCGTTGAAGACCACGCCTGAGATGTTCATGAGCCTCTCGCTGATTGTGAAGAAGGCTGTCGTCTCGGCGTCAAAGCTGTCCTCGCCTGCATGATTGCCGTCTCTGATCTGGACCTTGATCTGGCTGTCACCTGAATCTGCGGACGTTGTCTTCTGGATCCAGGAGTTCGAGCCGCTCCAGTCTGAGACCATCTGCCAGGCTTCTGATGTTGCCGGACCGCTGAGCCAGAAGCGGAAGCTCAGAGAATCGTTCTCGGCGTCTGATGCATCAGCAGTCCAGGTTATGCTGCTTCCCGGAACCTGCGGGCTTGAGAGATCTGCCGAAAGAGAGTTGAGTACCGGTGTCTGGTTCACGGCCAAGGGCTCGGTCTTTGAAGCCTCGGTCTCATTTGCGGGCTCAACAATGGTCGCATTCTCCACTGCTGGCTCTGTCAAATTCTCACCTGGCACTATAGTCTCGGGTGAAGGCGTCAGAGCCTCAGTCTCGTTGATTGTCTCATTGATTTGTGTCTCGTTTCCGGCTGGAAGCGGCGCGGTCTCGTTCTCAGCAGGGACCATAGACCCTTCTGGTATGAAAATCTCTGTCTCATTGACTGGCGTTTCAATCTCCGTCGCATTCTCTACGACCTGCTCCTCCTCCGTCAGGTTCTCTTCAATCAATGTCTCATTTTCTGCCGGAGCAGGTTCTTCTTCAGGGATCTCGGGAGCTGGAGCGAATATGCTGAAATTGCTGCTCAGGTTTCCTAGCTCGCCCTGCGGTTCATCGTGCTCGCTGTCTCTGACCTGAACTGTGATTGTGCTGGTTCCAACCTCCGATGCATTCCAGGTCCACTGACCCTCAGCCTTCCAGTCCGTAGCGGGAGTGTCGTTCAGGAGGAAGCGATAGGATAACGGATCGTTCTCAGAGTCTGAAGCTGCCGCGGTCCAGGCTACTGCTGTTCCGGTTGCCTGTGGGCTCTCCTTGTCTGATGTGAGCGTGTCCAGGACTGGTGCATTGTTGGCAGGAGGCACTATCTCGAATGAAGCGCTCTTGGAGCCGTCTCCGTTGGCATCATGCTGGCCGTCTCGAACCTTTGCCTCGATAACATGGGATCCGACCTGATCGGCATTCCAGTTCCAGACCGGATTAGCCGACCAGTCCTGAGCAACAGCTCCGTCGATCAGGAACTGAAACTCCAGAGGATCGTTCTCCGAGTCAGAAGCTGCCGCTGTCCAGGATACTGCGGTTCCGCTCGCCTGCGGGCTCTCCTTGTCCGGTGTGAGAGTGTCAAGGACTGGAGCATTGTTGGCAGGAGGCACTATCTCGAATGAAGCGCTCTTGGAGCTGTCTCCGTTGGCATCATGCTGGCCGTCTCTGACCTTTGCCTCGATAACATGGGATCCGACCTGATCGGCATTCCAGCTCCAGACTGCATTGGCTGACCAATCCTGTGCAACAGCTCCGTCGATCAGGAACTGAAACTCCAGAGGATCGTTCTCCGAGTCAGAAGCTGCCGCTGTCCAGGCTACTG
>JBFYLF010000018.1:0-12057 GCA_041305505.1 Methanothrix sp.
AGGCGCTCTATTAGGTCCGGGTGTTATGGTTACGGTCAAGGCGCTGGACCAGGCGGATTCTGCTGATTTGCTATCCGTGGCCATTGCTTTGACCAGGTAAGTTCCGGCTGCACTCCAGGTATGAAGCAAGCTTGCACCTGTGCCCGAGCTGACCAGGTCGGTCTGGGATGTGGTTCCATCTCCCCAGTTGAAGGTATATTTCACCTGGTCGCCGTCGGGATCGGTGGCAGAGGTGGAGTAGCTATAGGAAGCCCCAGAGACGCCTGAAGAGGGGCCGGTGGGAATCGATGGTGTATTTGGGGAAGACTGAGATTTGGTTTTAAATGATACAGTCTGGCTGGCCCAACTTGCCCCGGCTGAGTTTGATGCATAGCATTGGTAGCAATATGTCGTGTCAGGTGTGAGATCGCTAATGTCTCTGTAAAATGTCCCTAAGCCCAATATACCCTGGTCCTCAAAGTGGTCCCATGAGCCCGGACACACATTGCCGTTGCTTAGGCCCCAATAAATCCGTACTGCGGGATTCTCCCCACCTGTATTTACGATCTCTCCGTTTAGCCTTGCTGAATTTGATGTAATCGATGTAGCACCAATACCATTAGTTACCGTGGGTACGGAGACCAGCGCAGAAGTGAATGCCTTAATACAAACGTTGCTTGTGGATTCCCAGGATGCCAGATCCAACCACGAGCTTCCGTCATACGATACGTAGCTCTGTCCAAGCGATGCAGTGGCACCCATAGAGTATCCGTCCACTGCACACTCGTAAGCCACTGGGTAAATATATTCAGGGTTTGTGAATTTGACGACGACTGAGAATTTCTGTCCTGCGCTAAGCGGAACCGGTGACGTCAGTTTTACCGTGTGATATCCCGGCATAGGCATCGTGCCCGTGGGACCAACATTTTTCGTCCCGCCTATCGGGGTGCCTGAAGTCGGATTGGTGTAGATATACACCTCATACTGCGTATTCACGTCGTTCGTGTAGAAGCTCACTGCGGTGAGGGATTTAGCGCTGCCATCGGCAGTAAAGACATTTGCTGCCCAACAGGTTGGATTGCTGTAGCCGACGTCACCCACCCAGCCAAGTGGATCATACTGGTACTCTACAGCGTAATTTGAAGCAGGCTCAGCAGTAAATACTGCCATCAAATACTGAATTGAAGCATCATAATAGGATAGATAGAAGTACCCGTTGTTGCCCCAAGACGTTCCCCAGCTGTTCTTCACAATAAATGCACCATTGCCTGGCGGGGCTCCAGCGCTGCCATGGAAGTTGGCTGCGAGATAGTTATCGTCCCATCCAACGATGGTTACGGCGTGGCCAACACCTGAGGTGGACGGGTTATAGTATGTCCCGGGGGCAGTGCCGTAGTAGGCATCATCCCAGCTTATTCCTATAGCCACGCCGCCTTTTGTCGTGAGTGCCCACTTGACGTTGTTATTGTCAGTGGGCGAGGTCCTGGGCAAAAAGTATATGTCCTGCGTGTGTTTTTGTATGGTATATCCGTTGTCGATCGCTGAGTGCACGTCTCCGCCTGGATAGGGATCATCGACCTCGTTCACAGGTCCACCCCAACGCGCGAGGTAAGCGGTCGACATAGTGAACGAACCGCCATCATTCATCGGATTATCTCGGGTAAATTGTGAATTCATTACCAGATTGTATTCAGAGAAATTTGGCATCTCAGCGGGCAATAAGTAAGATTCGAGCGATCCGAATGTGGCAAAGGCCCAGCACGTCCCGTAAGGATTCTGGTTTTTAACCGACGTGACCTTGCCAATCGTTCGGAGGTCGAAAGATGGATTGTACGTTAGAGCGACATCTTCCGCCTCTTTGCCTTTGATGTGACTGAGATCTATGGTGCTCGGAACCAGTCCGAAAGAGTTTCCTGCGGCGCTAGTCCTTGCTGCGGCTTTCCCAGCCATCCGATCCTTTTGATATGCGAGCCATTCAGGATTGAGCGTGGCATTTGTAAGGCGTTCAGATGTTTGTTCGTCGATAGCAGCCTGCGATATCGATGTGTTCTGCGCCCCTATTGGGGTCAGGAACATAAAAAAGAACGCTACCATCATGCCGACAACCAAAATAGCACTTGGATTGCTCCCTTTCATATGAGGCATATTTCAATTACTCCCTTCATTGACATGGAGAATAATTGATTTATATTATATAAATATTTCTCTAGATTGTGAAATTTAATTTGCCTAGACAATTATCTAACAATCCAATTGAGAATTAAACCAAAATAAATTTTTTAGCACTGAAAAAAAGGATTGCGTGGTACCTAATATATTAATATTAAGACATTAACTCTGTATCCGTCCAAACCTTTATCTCCTATCACCTCTACCCCCAATCTCGCACCGGAATGTGACCAGTTTCAGGTCGAACCGGTTAAGGTGAAAAGGATGAAGTCTTTTTACAGCTATATCAGTGAAGCCTGGTCCTCTCCCAGAGAGGGATACGTAGGTGCACTGCGGCAGGGCAGGCTCAAGGCCTGGCGCCAGGATAGCACAGTTCAGAGGATCGAGAGGCCCACCCGGCTGGACAGGGCGCGGGCGCTCGGATACAAGGCTAAGCAGGGAATTATCGTGGCGCGTGTGAAGGTAAGACGCGGTGGCCGCAAGAAGTCCCGCTATGAGAGAAACAGAAAGACGAGCAAGATGGGCGTCAACAGCATGACAATGGGCAAGTCCATTCAGAGGATCGCTGAGGAGCGGGCCGGAAGGCGGTTTCGCAATATGGAAGTCCTCAACTCTTACTGGGTGGCAGAGGACGGCAGACAGAAGTTCTACGAGGTCATACTTGTCGATCCGTGTGCTCCATCCATCATGAACGACAAAAACCTGAGCTGGGTCTGCAATGATGTCCACCGCGGAAGGGCAGTGCGTGGCAAGACCTCGGCTGGGCGAAAGGGCAGAGGCCAGAGGCACAAGGGCTTCGGCACTGAGAAGACCAGGCCCGGCATCCGAGCCCATGACGGCAAAGGCAAGTAGAGAATAGCCAGGCAAAGGGAAAATAGAGAATTGATTGACAAGGTCTCCTTCCGGGCCTTTGTGGCGGCAACCGAAGACGAGGTCCGCGTGCGCGAGGCGCTCGCAGTCTTCGTCCCCCTGGATCGGATAACGAAGGTGTCCGCCAGCGGCCATTTCGGAAACGAGATCCACATCCTGGAGGCGGCTTTAAAGAGGAAAGAAGCCGCCGCCTTTATCTCTATTTTGCGCGAGCAGCTTCCGTCTGAGGATCTCCAAAGGCTTCGCAGTGAGATCCAGGACAGGCTCGAAGGAGAGAGCCACTTTCACATGCGCCTCGATAAGCAGGCAGCTTACAAGGGCCTCCTCCTGCTCACAGACTCCAAAGATGCCCTGGACATCACAATTCTTGTTAAAACCTTTCCAGCCCGGCGTGAGGCTGCCATCAAGATCCTCAGCGAACTCTTATGAGCTTTTTCGAATTCGCTAAAGCCTATCCAGAAGGATCATCCTCGGCCAGCCGCATGGCCTATACAGCGAGGCATCTGGGCTATTTCGGCGTAATCATCCTGAGCCGCGAGCCAGAAAGGATCTTCATGCCAGAGGCTGCTCTGATGATCAAAGGAATCGATGTGACCTTTGGCGCACAGGCCCATGCATCAAGCCCCAGAGCGCTCAAGAGCCGGATAGGCTCTCTCCGATCGAGGTTCCATCTGGTCGCCGTCCGGGGAGACTCGGACGAGACGATTCGGATGGCCAGCGAGGACCCGAACGTCGACATTCTCATCCATCCCTGCGAGGCTCGCCGCTCCATGACCATAGCCACAGCAAGAGCAGCCAGGCAAAACCAGATCTCGATAGCATTCGACCTGAGCCCAATGATTCATCTTCGCGGCAACCCCAGGGCCCGTTGGATGGAGGCCCTGCACCGAAACCTGCAGCTCATGAGGAAGTTCGATATCAGCCCGGTGATAACAGCAGGAGCCGTCTCCCACCTGGACCTTCGATCTCCCCGGGATCTGATGGCACTGGCGGAGGTGGCCGGCTTTGATCCTCATGAGGCAAAGGAAGCCCTGCGTCTCCCTGGAAGGCTCCTGGAATACAGGCGCAGAAGATGGGCGGGTCCTGGAGTTGAGATAATTTGAGAAGCAGGCTTCCTGTCCTGCGAAGTCGCAGGAGGTACATGATATTCGAACTCGATTTGGAAGGAGATTCGAGCGCCATTCAGGCTAAAGAGATCATGAGCGAGATAGCATCATCTCAGTTCTCCCTCTTCGGAGACCAGGGCGCCTCCAAAAACCGGCTCAGGCTAATATCGTTCGACGGAAGAGCCGGCATTATCCGCTTCTCCCATGACCACATCTCCGAGACAAGGGCGGCTTTAGCGGCAATTTGCTCCATCCGTGGGATTCGAGCAGCCATCCACACAAAAGGCGTCTCGGGTACTATCAAATCTGCTAGAGAAAAGTATTTACCAAGACTGGATAAACTGAAGTATGAAAGCGACGGAAGAAGAATCGAGCGAGAAGAAGTTTCCGGGTGTGTTATACGCACCCATGGTGTAAAAGTCGATCTCTGTCCGGACGACCGAAATAAGAGCGCAGGATCAGACACAGAGTACCTGGGTCTGACCTCTTTTGATTTAAGTGGAGGACACGAGGATGCAGATGGCACCGCAGATGGGCTATGATAGGGCTATCACAGTATTCAGCCCTGATGGCAGATTATTTCAAGTCGAGTATGCCCGCGAGGCTGTGAGAAGAGGAACGACAGCAGTGGGCATCAAGGCCAAGGACGGAGTGGCAGTCCTGGTCGACAAGAGGATCACAAGCAGGCTTATGGAGCCAAAGTCGATTGAGAAGATCTTTCAGATAGACACACATATAGGAGCAGCGACTTCCGGACTGGTTGCCGACGCCAGGGTTCTGATCGACAGGGCGAGGGTCGAGAGCCAGATCAACAGGTTGGTCTATGATGAGCCGATCGGCGTGGAAGCCCTGGCCAAGAAGATCTGCGACTTCAAGCAGCAGTACACTCAGTACGGCGGAGTGCGCCCCTTTGGCACAGCTCTTCTCATCATAGGGGCTGAAGAAGACAGGACTCGCCTCTTTGAGACAGATCCGTCCGGAGCCCTGCTGGAGTACAAAGCAACAGGCATAGGTGCAGGCAGATCGGCTGTGATGGAGGTCTTCGAGGAGAAGTACAAAGAAGACCTCGAGATGGATGATGCTGTTCTCCTGGGACTTGAGGCCCTGTACAAGGCTGCAGAGGGCAAGGTCGAGGCGGCCACAACCGAGATAGGCATAATCAAGCTAGGTGACAAGAAGTTCTATAAGCTGGCCGAGACGGAAGTTGCCGCTTATGTGGACAGGATGAAATCCAGCGTATCAGCAGCCAAGGCTGAGAAGGGAGAGAAAGGAGAGACATAGGAATGGTCAGACTGGATGACGCAGTTCCTGCCAGACTGAAGACCCACGGAACGACATTCGAGGTTCTTGTAGACCCTGACGGAGCCCTGGCGCTCAAGCGTGGGGATAGCGTCAATCTCGAAGAGATTCTGGCCGTAGAGGATGTCTTCGAGAATGCCTCCCGAGGCGACCGAAGCCCGGAAGAGGATCTCCAGAAGGCCTTCGGAACTACACAGGTTCTGCCAATTGCCGAGACCATAATCAAAAAGGGCGAAATCAGCCTGACGGCAGAGCAGAGGAAGCAGTTCATAGAGAACAAACGCAGGCAGGTCATTGAGGTCATAGCCAGAAATGCCATAAATCCCCAGACCAAAACCCCTCACCCACCTGCTCGAATAGAGCAGGCCATGACCGAGGCTCGAGTCAACATCGATCCTACTAAATCGACAGATGAGCTGGTCAAAATAGCAATGAAAGCAATCAGGCCGCTCATACCCATTAGATTCGAGGAGGTCGAGGTGGCTGTGAAGATCCCTCCTGCATATGCTCCCAAAGCCTACGGCGAGATCGCAGCCTTTGGCAAGCTGAGCCGCGAGGCATGGCAGAACAATGGCGCTTGGATCGGCGTGGTCGTGATACCTGCAGGCATGCAGACGGATTTCTATGCTCTCGTCAATCGTTTGACAAGAGGCGAAGCTGAAACGAAGCTTCTTAAGCATTGAATGCAGGAGTCAAAAACGCATGGATCGCAAGGTGGTAGTACCGGGTGATCTTCTCTCTGAGGAAGCCAAGAGGTCTGGCGAGGGAACGTACGTCCTTAACGGAAGCGTTTACTCATTGCTTTATGGCCTTGCGAACTTTAGGGACAAGATAAATGTCATACCCCTGTCTGGAAAGTACATTCCCGGATCGGGTGATAATGTCATCGGAGTGGTGAAGGACATAACCTTCTCCAACTGGATCGTGGACATAAACTCGCCCTACGACGGGCTTCTGCACATCTCCGAATTCCCAAAGAGGATCAACTCGGAGGACATGTCCAAGTACTTACGTATCGGCAGCTCTATCATGGCCCGAGTTAAGGATGTGGACCCCACAATGAAGGTGGAGCTAACACTTAACGACCGCAAGCTTGGCGAGATCAAGGCAGGTCGCGTAGTTGAGATAAGCCCTACAAGAGTTCCAAGGCTCATCGGCAAAGGCGGCTCCATGATAGGCATGCTGAAGAAAGAGTTGAATTGCAGCATCTTCGTAGGTCAGAACGGCAGAATCTGGATTCACGGAGGTGCAGAGGATACGGATCTGGCTTTAAAGACCATAACTCTGATTGAGAGGGAGGCTCACACCAGCGGTCTCACCGACCGGGTCGTGGAGTATCTCAAGAGGGAGAAAGGGGCCAGAAGTTGATTGCTATGGATGAGACTGATATATCATTTTTTACGGACGGACTTCGCCTAGATGGCCGGAGGGCGGATCAGCTCCGGCCTGTGAAGATCGAGGTGGGCGTCCTGACCAGAGCAGACGGCTCATGCTACGTCGAGATGGGAGGAAACAAGGTCATCGCTGCCGTGTACGGGCCGAGGGAGGTACATCCCCGGCACCTTCAGGAGGTATCCCGGGCAATTGTTCGATACCGGTATAACATGGCTTCCTTCTCAGTGGAGGAGCGAAAGAGACCTGGACCGGACCGAAGATCATACGAGCTGTCCAAGGTCAGCAGGGAGGCTCTGGAGCCTGTGATTCTTACGAACTATTTCCCGCGCTCTGTCATAGATGTATTCGTAGAGGTTCTCCAGGCCGATGCCGGAACCAGGACTGCCGGGATTAATGCCGCGGCGGTGGCTCTTGCAGACGCCGGGATTCCCATGAAGAGCATGATATCATCCTGCGCTGCGGGAAAGGTGGCGGACACAATAGTCCTCGATCCCATGAAAGAAGAGGACAACTTCGGTCAGGCTGACCTGCCGATAGCCATGACCCCCACCGGTGACATCACACTGATTCAGATGGACGGGGGCCTAAGCCCGGACGAGTTTCACCAGGCGGTGGAGCTGGCAATGAAAGGCGCTAGGGACATCTACGAGCTTCAAAGAGCGGCTCTGGTCAAGAAGTACAGTCAAATGACCGAGCAGGGCCGGGAGGAGGTGCATGCCTGTGAGTGATGTCATCTCCGAGATCAAGAAGGACTTCATCTACAACCTGCTGCTCAAGGGAGAGAGGATCGACGGCAGATCATTCGATCAGTATCGAGAGATCTCCATTCAGAGGGATGTGATCAGGAAGGCTGAGGGCAGTGCGCTGGTGAAGCTGGGCTACAGCCAGGTGCTGGTTGGCGTCAAGATGCAGCCGGGCGAGCCCTTCCAGGATACCCCCAATCGCGGCGTTATCATCACAAATGCCGAGCTGGTGCCTCTTGCCTCGCCGTCCTTCGAGCCGGGGCCGCCGAGCGAGGTGGGAATCGAGCTTGCCAGGTTGGTAGATCGCGGTGTGCGCGAATCAAAGGCAGTTGATCTGGAGGCCCTCTGCATTGAGCCAGGCAAGAAGGTCTGGATCATATTCATAGATGTGCATATTCTGGATGACTGCGGAAACATTCTCGATGCCGCATCCATTGGCGCTATTGCAGCCCTGCTGTCGACTAAGGTGCCGGCCAGCCGGTTCGGCCTTGGCGAGGACTACATCCTGCCCATAAGGGATATTCCCATAGCCACAACGGCCATCGAGTTCAATGATGTCCTGATGTTCGATCCGGGCGTCGATGAGGAGGCCATAGCCAACACAAAGCTCACAATCATAACCACGGCTGCAGGAAACATCTGCGGCACCCAGAAGAGCGGGAAAGGAATGCTCAAGCCCGAGCAGGTCTACCGCATCATTGATATAGCATGTGAGAAGGCGAAGGAAATCCGGGAAAAGTTTCTGGAAGCATAAACGGAAGTTATCAAAATGGCTAAGCAGACTACCAAAGGAAGGAAGAGCAGATCAGCAGCCAGGTTTGGGCCGAGGTACGGCAGAAAATCGCGAAAGCTTGTGGCTGATTCTGAAGAGAAGAGCAAGGCGTCTTATGATTGCCCCCAGTGCGGAAGGAACAGGGTTACCAGGACAAGCACAGCTATCTGGAGCTGCAGCAAATGCGGCTACACCTTTGCCGGCGGCTCGTTCATCCCCGAGACGTCTTTGGGCCGCTCAGTGCTGCGGTCTCTCAAGAAGACTCTTGAGGCGGCTTAGAAGATGGCCTATAAGTGCACCAGATGCAAGAAGACTGTGGAGATTGATTACGAGTACAGCGGAATACGCTGTCCTTACTGCGGGCACCGCATCCTGATGAAGGAGCGGCCCACCACGGTCAAGAAGATGAAAGCCATCTGATGTTCATCACCACATCGCGAGACCCATCAGCCAAAGCAAGGCGCTTTGCCAGGGCTTTGGCCTCCTTTCTATCCATCGATTATATCAACAGGGGAAAGCAGAGGCCGGACAGGAAGGAGACATGGCTGGTGGTATTCGAGGACCACGGCAATCCGGCCGGTCTGGTCAAACGCCGGGGAGAGAATGAGGAGAAGTTGAGCTTTAGGCTCTCCGGCGATCTGGGGGCGCCGAGGATGCGCCAGGTGGCAGCAGCGGCAGCAGTAGTGGGCGAGAGAGAGATTGCACTTCCCGTCGCCAGGTTCCTGGAGCTGGAGTGGATGCCTCGGGTGGACGGCTCCCAGGGGCGCATTGTCCTGGTGCAGCCGGGCAGCATCGAATTCCTGGACGGGGGCGAGGCCAGGCTCAGGCTGAAGATATGAAGTGCTGTGCAAAGGTCGAGTTTGAGAGCAGCCTGGCCAAAGAGATCTATGAATCTCTCAAGCCCGAGCTCGATGATGATCTTCACCGCAGCATTGTTGCCCTGCAAGCAGATGAAGGCTCAATTCGTTTGGAGATCCGGGGGGAGGATACGGTCTCCCTCCGGGCAGCCTTAAATACATGGATAAGGTTGGTTAAGATCGCATTTGAGATGGTGAGTTTATGAGTGGCGAATTGCCTCCGCAGATACAGAATCAACTGGCTCAACTCCAGCAGCTTCAGCAGCAGGCCCAGGCGGTTATGACCCAGAAGGCCCAGATTGAGGGCCTGATCCGGGAGACCGAGGCGGCGCTGAAAGAACTGGAGAAGAGCGCAGACGACGCAGTTATATACAAGAGCGTGGGGGAGCTTCTCTTCAAGTCCGAGAAGCCCAAGCTGCAAGAAGAGCTGAAGGAGAGGAAGGATATGATGGATATCCGGCTCAAGACCATGGCCAAGCAGGAAGAGCGCATTCAGGGCCGGTTTACTCAGCTTCAAGAGCAGCTAAAGATGTCAATAGGTCAGATGCCGCCCAAGGGCGGCTAAAATCCTTTGCGGACCCGTGGCTTAGCCAGGATATAGCACCGGGCTTCTAACCCGGGGGTCGCGGGTTCGAATCCCGCCGGGTCCGCCTTATCGTTTTCATTTTCGGGAGGTTTTATGTGCGAGCTTAAGGTCTTTCTCTTGAAGGGTCAGGAGCGGGAGATGGTCATGGAGGGTGTGGTGAGGATCACGGTCCAGGATGGCGGCGTGCTATTGGAGGGCATCTTCGGGGAGTCGATGAAGGTCGAGGGGAGGCTTACCTTGGTGGATATCATGGCGCAGAGCGCCGAGGTAGTGGCTTGATTCATCCAAAAATGCTATAAACAGAGAGCGGGTCAGTGCAATCGCCCTTGGAGGTTGTATAATTTTATGGCCCTAATGATAAAAAATTCAACTATTGGAGCGATTCTGACATTAGTGACATTGGCCCTTCTCCTCACTGGCCAGTGCGCTGCCGAGGATGACAACGACGTCCTCTTTCAGATCTCGACCATCGACGCTCTGATGCAGGGTGTCTTTGATGGCTTTTACAGCTTTGATGATCTTATGACTCACGGCGACTTTGGAATAGGCACATTCGATTCGCTGGACGGAGAGATGGTCGCCCTGGACGGAGACTATTACCAGGTCAAGGCGGACGGCGTGGCCTATCCTGTGCAGGAGAATATGACCGCGCCCTTTGCCACTGTGACCCGCTTTGAGGTGGATCAGACTGTCCCGGTGCAAAATGCCGGCAACTTAACCGAACTCTCCAGTCAGATTGACCGGTATCTGCCCTCCCGCAATGTGTTCTATGCTCTTCGAATCGACGGGACATTCCCCTATGTAAAGACCAGGAGCGTTCCCAGTCAGGAGAAGCCTTTCCCCTGTCTGGCTGACGCGGTCAAGAATCAATCGGTCTTCAACTTCACCAACGTCACGGGAAGCGTTGTGGGCCTCTGGGCTCCGGACTTCGTCAAGGGGCTCAATGTGCCTGGATATCATCTGCACTTCATAACTGAAGACAGGAAGGCAGGAGGGCATATTCTGGAAATCCAAGTTGCCAATGCCACAGTCCAGGTGGATATCACCCCCGGATTTGCCATGGAGCTGCCCACCAGCGGCGACTTCTACAGTGTCGACCTCAGCGGAGATTTGCAGGAGGAGCTGGAGAAGATCGAGAAGTGAGGAAGAGATCTTGCCAGTCCTTAGCTTTTTTTAAGCGACAATTTCTTCTTGAAATCCATAGCGGTTTTCTGCATCCTTCGGCCCATGCAGCCCCTTGCGACAGATTGAAAATATCGGAGGGGAATAGATCCAGTCGGATGAGGGCGAGAGGCTATGGAATTGTCCGGTAACGATGAGCCTGTGAAGGGCTCCTTTGCAGCCAGGGATCTGGCCGGGAGGCTGATGATCGAGGCGGCGCAGCATGCCGTCAGTGAGAAGCGCGAGCCTGAGCGGATGCTGAGGGTTTTGGCCCTGCTGGCGTCTCCGGTCTACGATCCTGCAAACCCAAAGGAGTCGCCTGTCCACCTCGATCTGAGTGGCGAGTGGCACCGGCTGGCTGAGGGCGTTAGGCAGAGCGGGGCGCCGATTCTTTTGGCACGGCTCGTCCCCCCGACTCTTCCGGCTCTCCGGGCGGCTCTCTCTCCGCGTGCGGCGGAGCAGGGCGTCTTTCCTCAGGTTCTGCACTTCTCGGGCCATGCCTGGAAGGGGGGACTGGTCCTGGAGGATGAGATGGGACGCGCTCACTTTGCGCAAACTTCTGAGGTCATCGATGCCCTGAAGGACCTTCCCGGAAAGATTGACCTAGTCGTCTTAAACGGCTGCGAGAGCGCTGCTGCCGCCCGCTCCGTCGCCCAGGCCCTTCTGGACGGCGACCTGGCGAGGGCAGTGGTGGGGCATGAGAAGGTCGTCCGGGATGATGAGGCCGTGGCCTTTGCAGCTAGGCTGTATTCTGAGCTATGCAGTGGCTTTTCGCTCAAGAGGGCGCTGGAGATTGCCGACAAGGAGATCACAACCCACAAGGTGATCCATCTGGGTGATGTTGAGCTGACTCTTGGCCCCCTCAGCGGCGGCGAGCCCCTCATCGACGAGCGCCGCCCCAGGGGAAGCCTCCTGCCCCAGGCTAAGCTCTTCCTGGGCCGTGGGCTGGAGCTTGTCGATATGGCAGAGGCCCTGGCTAAGCCGCCTTCTGTGATAATCCTCTCAGGGCCGCCGGGCCTGGGCAAGTCCAGCCTGCTCCTGGAGGCAGCTTTGAGCAATGGATGGCGGTTTCCTGGTGGCATCGCCTACGCCGCCGGGCCGAGGCCGGAGGAGTCCCGCC
>JBFYLF010000019.1:0-11977 GCA_041305505.1 Methanothrix sp.
GGAGCCGGACTCCTTCTCTACCAGCTTCTGGCCGTTAAAGCCAGTCTGGGTTGAAATGATCATCTCTACGTTCTTGTATCCTACGCCCTTGACCGATGCCTTCTCGTACATGTAGTTGGCTGCACCGGCCATGCCTACTACGGCCATGGCGATAATAACCAAAACAGCTATCATCTTTCTCATTTCTTTCCCACCTCCTTAGGTTACAATTGGCGCTCAGGATCCAAGCCTTCCGCAGAAGGACCAAATCCCTGGCGCCATTGGACGAAGATCCGCCAGCAAATAGGCTTTATGCCCTCCCTTAAACGCTGGGTTTATTGAATCTCAGTCCTTATGGAGTACCTGTACCTCATGCATCTCGACTAATATTTGAGTATTTTGCTCAGGCACAATCCGACTGTTCCAGTTCATCGAATATAAATATATCGAGAGTTTTGGGAAATAATCGATATCTTTAGCCCCGTTCTCGAAAGAAAATTCCAACTATGCAAAGCTGATGTATTATTCGGGCATCTTTTCGCGCCAGAGCCGTCGTGCCCATTTTGAGAGTGCAAAAATCAAGATAAATGCTCCGGCCGGGATTTGAACCCGAGTCTTCGGCTCGAAAGGCCGAAATGATTGGCCGGACTACACTACCGGAGCAACTCTTCTTTCTGCCGGGCACACAAACGCCTGGCCTTCCTCTCATGATCTGCTCGGATATATCTACGTTTCCGATGCGATGGATGAGGCAGAAGAGAAAAATAGTCCCGGGCGGAGTCGAACCGCCGTCGCGGGCTCCAAAGGCCCTCAGGATTGACCTCTACCCCACGGGACTGAAAAGATGCTGGCTCTCTTGTTTTGGATCTGCCTTGAGAGCGCGACCTATCCTTTTGGCTTTCAGCCGCAGCCCAAGGCGGCCATCTTTTATCTGCATAAGATATATATGGCCTTTCCCGGAGAAGTCCCACAGATGAAGCTGCTCACCAGGGCTCATGTGAGCCAGAGAAGGCTGATTGAGATTCTGAGAGTCATCGAGGGCGCAGGTGTCCCTGTCGGGGCAAGGGCGATCTCAGACTCCCTGAGCAATCGCGGATATGACCTCGGCGAGAGGGCTGTCCGCTATAACCTCAAGATTCTGGACGAGCTGGGATTCACGAGAAAAGAGGGCTTCAGCGGCCGTGTGCTCACCCCCCTCGGATCAAGAGAGCTTGGATGTGCACTGGTCGGCGACAGGATAGGCTTTGTAAACACCAGAATTGAAGAGTACATGTTCCGGACAACCTTCGACACCAAAACCGGCTCAGGTGATGTGATCGCCAACACCAGCATCATTGATAAGGCAGACGAAGAGCTGGTCATAAGTTCTCTTTCGCGAGCACATGGCTGCGGCTACTCAATAAGCCGTCGCGTTCTGATCCTGGATGAGGGCGAGAGCATCTCGACCCTGGAGGTTCCAAAAGGCTGCCTTGGCATAGCCACAGTCTGTAGCATCACACTTGACGGGATGCTCCTTAAAAGGGGAATTCCCGTTCTCACAAGCTTCGCGGGGCTGGCGGAGATCAGAGATGGACAGATCACTGGATTCACAGATCTGATTGCCTATGCAGGCTCATCTCTCGACCCGATAAAGATCTTCATGAGCCGCAAGGTGACGAGCGTTTCAAATGCCATATCCAGCGGCTTTGGGACTGTCCTGGCAAATGTGAGAGAGGTGCCGGCGGGGGCAGAAGAGACTGTAAGAGAGCTATTGAATGAGTTTTCAGCCGTTGGCTTTTGCGGGCTCATAAAACTAGGCGAAGAGTCCGAGCCCCTGCTGGGCTGCCCGGTGGGATCAGGCAAGATCGGCATAGCCTTTTATGCCGGGGTGAACGGGGTCATGGCAGCCGAGGAGATGGGGGCAACGATCAAAACGGCGCCGATCTCAATTCTCATGGACTACTCCATGAGCCACGATCTTAAATGATTAAGGTTTTATAGAGCATCGATCTCAAGACAGACAGTCACATTTCATGTAGATGAGGAAGAAAGATGGATTTTAGAGTTGTAGTCTCAGATCCCAAGAGCGGCAAGGCATATCAGGTAGAGCTTAAGGATCCAGGGGCATCGAAGCTTCTGGGAAAGAGAATGGGTGACAAGATCGAGGGGGACGTCCTGGGAATGCCCGGCTACTCCGTCCAGGTCACGGGCGGTAGCGATCGCGAGGGATTTCCAATGCGCTCGGACCTTCCCGGCTCAAAGCGAAGGACGATCCTGCTATCAACAGGAACCGGATATCATCCGACTGCAGAGGGAAAGAAGAAGAGGAAGAGCATTCACGGACGGGATATCTCATCGGATATCGGCCAGATCAATGTAAAGGTTGTCGAGGCCGGGGCCAAGTCCATAGAAGAGCTTCTCGGCAAAACCCCGAAGGAAGAGTAAAACGAAATAGAATCAAACGGTCGGATGGGCGGGCCATCCCGCCGCTATAATCTCTTTTGCTGGTATTCCAAAGTAGGCTGCCTTTTCGCCAAGCTGCGTCCTCGTACTGAGGATTTCAGGATCAATAAGGTTTCAGGACCAATCGCGAATTCAATGCTCTTTTCAGTCCCGGCCTTCTTCCTGCCATGCGCGAGAGATGAAGATCTCTGAGATCTGAGCGCGCATCACCGATTTCATCTGATCTGGGCTGAGGGCTGAGAACATTGTGTTCATGAGCCTGTCGCTTTTCATTGCCAGATCAACCATCTTTCTGAGCTGAACAGATCGCGCAAGCTGTCTTCCGAACTCCTCCATAATGCGCGACGAATAGTCTGCAAGTGGCCTCTTCCCCTGCAAATAAGCTGCCGCCGCCTCGCCTGCTATCCTTCCTCCAACGACCGCCAGAGGAATTCCTCCACCACTGGTGGCCATGACCTGTCCGGCGGCGTCTCCAGCCAGAAGCATATTCTCCTTCTGAATTGCGGGCGCGCTGCCTCCGGCGGGAACCGGCCCCCTCATGACTGCCAGGACCTCCCCGCCTCGGAGCTTCTCCGATGCAACCGGATGATCGGCGATGAACCTGTCCAGGATTTCGCTAAGCTTTTCGCCGGACAGAAAAGATGCCCGAACGCCGACTCCAACATTTGCAGAATTTCTACTCAGCGGAATTATCCAGGCATAGCCTCCTGGCGCATATCGGGCAGAGAAGTACATCTCGGCTGCATCCGGGTCTATGTTCACGTCTGTCATCTCGTACTCGAGGCATATGCCAACCTCTTGAGCGGGATTTCCCATTGCTCTGGAGACCATCGAGCCTGGCCCGTCTGCGCCTATTATCACCTTCGGACTGATCCGGCCTTTAAAACGCCCCGAGAGGAGAAGATCGCCGCCTTTCAGCTCGGCCCTGGTCGCTGGAAGGATCTCGGCACCCTTTAGCGCAGCGCGGCTGGCCAGGTGGCGGTCGAAGGCCCGCCTGTCAAGAACCCTTCCGGCTACGGCAAACTGCTTGAAGCTTCCTCCTGGAGAATAGATTCGCTGCAATCTGGTCCGGTGCAGGACGATCCGCTCAGGCATATCCGCGAGAGTCTCGGGAAGCCTGGCGGAAGGCAGCAGCTTTTCGAGCTCTGAGATCTCCGGCAGAAATCCGCCGCAGGAAACCGGGCTTCCTATCTCGCTCTTCTTCTCAATGAGCAGAACTGAGACTCCTGCGCCGGCAAGGGCCTCAGCGGCGCTGCTTCCAGCCGGCCCTGCGCCCACAACCGCAGCGAGGGTCTCCTGGTTCATCCTGGCCGGGTCCTTATGCCAATAGCTGACAGGGCATCGTCTATCTCCCCGTAGGACAGAAATAGCTCATCCTTGAGCCTCTCCTCCTGGTCGAGCGTAGGCTCGGCTGAAAGCCAGATGTGGCTATCATCCCCGCGAACCATCTTGACGCAGGCCAGCATATCTGCTTGTGATAGGCGGTAGACTATGTGGCTTCCCGTGGGCGCAAACCACAGAGGATGCCTCTGTATGAGCCCTTTTACAAAGCTCTCCCAGGAAAGCTTCCGAGCCTCGGCTTGATTCGATGGATAATGCTCTATTGCCAGATTCAGGTGAGACCTCTCCCCAACGGTCTTCTCCTCTATGAATGATGAGATTGCCTGGTAGCCTGAGCCCTGCCTGTCAGCTTCTGGTATTTCGCGAGCAAAGACCCTCTCTGCAATATCCGGAAAGAACGGCGCCAGACGGATGTCAGGTTCAGGCTTTGTGGCCAGTGACACGGCCACGAAGAAGAGGGCAGAGAGAGAGAGCCCTACCAGGACACCATGCTCTGCGAGATAGGGAGATATGCTGTCAAGGGGCTGCCTAAGCCAGAACTGCTCATAGGAGATGAGAGCTATCTGGGTTCCGCCACCGACGATCAGGGCAGCTATGGCTCCCCACCTGGTCGCCCTCCTCCAGTAAAGCCCGCCTATTATCGGGAAGAAGTATGATGTGGTGCCTATGACTGTTGCAATGATAACTGCATCGACTATGCTGTTGGCATAAAGGGCAATTGTAGCAGATATGCCTATCATGGTAACGATCAGAATCCTGTTTACAACTAGCATCTGCTTCATTGTGGCAGAGGGCCACAGGTGCCTTTGAACCAGATCGCGAGAGATGCATGATGCAGCTGATGTAGCAAAAGTGTCTGTGCAGGACATGGATGCCGCCGCGAATCCGATTGATAGGAGCGCCAGAAGAGCAGGCGGGACATTATCGCTAATTAGCCTGAGGTATAGCATCTCAGCTTCCACCTCTCCAGCCGGGCGGGGATAGAGGACCGACAGGCCGATGGCCGTTACGAAACAGCAGGTATAAACCAGGGCCAGCAGAGCGCCTCCAATCAAGAGCCCCCTCTTGGCCGAGCGCTTATCGCGGGCAGCCCAAATCTTCTGCCATGGATCCTGCTCAGCAACCCAGCCGGGCAGGAGCGCTACGAGGAAGATAAGTGCGCCCATGAGGCCGCCGAGCAAGAAAGGATTCCACCAGTCCGTCCCCAGCTGCGAGGAAGCTGCGAATATGCTGATATCCTTGGCAGCCGTGAGGTCCAGGGCTAGAGTTGCAGCATAAAGGGCCAGTCCAGCCAGGAGGATGTACTGAAGCACGTCCGTCCAGACCACTGCGCGAAATCCGCCGACGCTCACATAGAGAGCTACCGAGACTGCCATTATGGCCACCGCAAAGGAAGGATCTATGCCAAAGAAGGTTCCCAAAACCAGCTTGAATCCTATGAAGTCAGTCACAGAGAACAGTATCATCATGATTGCTACCGCGATGGCTACAGGAGCTCTGATCATGGGATCATATCTTATCTCCATCAGCTCGGGCTGGGTCATTGCAGGGATATTCTTGATCTTGCCGGAGATCATGGCTATTATTATGAGCCCTGCGATATTCGGAAAGACCCAGATCCAGATCGAGCCGACTCCAATTAGCAGGAAGAGGCCGGTCGCCAAGAGCAGTGCGCTCGCCGTGATCCACGCGGATGCTGCGGAAAATCCTATCGTCCAGGGACCGAGCTCTCTGCCGGCAAGCCAGAAGTCTGTAACCGATTTCTGGCTTTTTGAGAAGTACAGTCCTATGCCCAGCATGACCGCTATGTAGATCGCGAGGAAGACCAGGAACAATGAATAGGCATCCAAGTATAATCCACCCTTGGCAGGGCTAGTACACTTGTGATATTTAATATGTACCAGCCGAAATGAGATCAGCAACTACTTAAACGGAAATAGAGCATTAGACTCCTCTGAGGTTTCTTTGATGAGGAGCGATGTCACAAAAAAAGGCAGAGAGAGAGCGCCTCATAGGGCTCTTTTGAAGGCCACCGGCCTGTGTGATGACGAGGTTCGCCGTCCATTCATAGGCGTCGTCAACTCTTATAATGATTTTATACCTGGCCACATACATCTCGACAAGCTGGGGCAGGCCGTCAAGGCTGGAATACGCTCAGCCGGAGGCGTCCCGTTTGAGTTCCAGACAATTGGAGTATGCGACGGCATAGCAATGGGTCACCAGGGCATGAGATACTCTCTGCCAAGTCGCGAATTGATCGAGGACTCGATAGAGATCATGGCCCAGGCCCATCAGCTCGACGGCCTTGTCATGATTCCATCCTGCGACAAGATCGTCCCGGGTCACGTCATGGCAGCCGGAAGGCTGGACCTTCCAACGATTGTTGTCACAGGCGGGCCAATGATGCCGGGGTTTGCCTGCGACAAGGAGCTTGATCTGATCAACGTCTTCGAGGGCTGGCAGGCAGGTGGCGATGTCTTGGCCGACCTGGAGGAGATGGCCTGTCCGGGGGCTGGGTCATGTGCCGGCCTCTTCACAGCAAACACAATGGCATGTCTCACCGAGGCTATGGGGCTGAGCCTTCCGGGCTGCGCCACCACTCATGCAGTCGACGCGCGAAAGATCCGCCAGGGCAAGCTCTCAGGCATGAAGATCATGGATCTGGTGGCGCGAAATATCACAGCCCGGCAGATAGTGACCTCGGCCTCTATCGACAATGCTATTCGCGTGGACATGGCAATAGGGGGGTCCACCAATACGGTCCTTCATATCCCGGCAATAGCCGCTGAGTTCGGCCTGGATCTGGACCTGGACCGCTTCGATCGGCTGAGCAGAGAGACCCCTCATCTGGTCAACCTGCGGCCCGGCGGCCCCTATCATATCCTCGACCTGGACCGGGCCGGGGGAATTCCGGCTGTCATGAGCCGTCTGGCCCCCATGCTATCCCTCGATGCGCTCACTGTGACTGGCAAAACCCTTGGAGAGAACCTGAAAGCCTTCAGGACTGTCAATCCCCTGGCAAATAAGGCGGTCATATCAACGCTCGAGAGCCCAGTTCATGCTCAGGGAGGCATTGCAATACTTCACGGCAGCCTGGCTCCAGAGGGAGCTGTGGTCAAGCAGACTGCGGTATCTGCCTCAATGATGAAGCACACCGGCCCGGCCAAAGTCTACAACTCCGAAGAGGAGTCCATGGCAGGCATCTTGGGCGGCGGCGTCAAGGCCGGAGATGTCGTCATAATAAGATACGAGGGGCCCAAAGGCGGACCAGGGATGAGGGAGACGCTGGCTCCAACGTCTGCCATAGCCGGGGCCGGGCTATCCGAGTCCGTGGCTCTGATCACCGACGGGCGCTTTAGCGGCGGCACAAGGGGCCCATGCATAGGCCACGTCTCTCCGGAGGCGGCTGTGGGAGGCCCCATAGCCCTGGTCGAGGACGGGGACATGATTTCAATCGACATCACTCAGCGAAAGGTCGATCTTCTTGTTGATTCTGCTGTAATGGAAGCGAGAAAGAGATCCTGGAAGCCTCCTGAGCCGAAGATAACGAGCGGGATCTTATCCCGATACAGAAACTCGGTCACATCGGCAAGCAAAGGCAGTGTACTGCGATGACCGGGATTCGGAGCTTTGTGGCTGTGGAGCTTCCGCCATCCTTTCGCCAGGAGATAGGGCGTCTTCACAGCCGGATCGCGACTGAAGGGCTACGCCTCGTCGGGCCTGAGCTTGTTCATATCACACTCAAGTTCCTCGGAGATGTGCCTTCTGAGAGGATTGGAGCTGTGACAGAGGCCCTTAAAGGCATCGTGGCCTCGCCATTTCCAGTCAGAGTCAAGGGGATCGGAGCCTTTCCTGGCAGATCTGTCCGGGTTCTCTGGCTGGGGCTTGAAGGAGACTTCCGAGAGCTTCATCGGGGGGTAGAGAATGCCCTGCTCTCCCAGGGCTTTTCGCCTGAGGAGCGTGGCTTCTCGCCTCATGTCACAATCGGCCGGGTGGCTCGCCCTAACTCGGAGACGAGCAGGCAGATTGCGTCCAAGATGGCAGATCTATCCGGCCTGGATCTCGGAAGCTTCGTCGTGGACCGGTTTTATCTGAAGAAGAGCACTTTAACCCGCGGAGGGCCGATCTACGAAGACCTGGCAGAATTTCCTCTCTGAGATCGAAAAGTCTGTTCTGGAGCGGATAAGACCGGGCCCTTCCGAGAGGAGAAGGATGAGTGAAGTATCCTCATCTATCCTCGCCAGGATCGATGATCTGGCCCTCTCGCGCGGCATTGCCGTCAAGGCCATGCTGGTTGGGTCAGCCGCCAGAGGCACATGGCTGTCCGGCGATCACGATCTTGACATCTTTCTGGGTGTAGCCTGTGATGATGACCTTCTAAAGGCCCTGTATCTGGCAAGGGCGGCAGCGCCTGATCACAGGGAGAAGTATGCAGAGCATCCATATGTTCATGCAATAATTGAGGGGTTTCATGTCGACCTTGTTCCCTGCTATCTGGTCGATGATGCTGCAAATCTCATGTCGGCGGTTGACCGGACCCCATTTCATAACAGGTATGTAGGCAAGAAGATCGCAGGGCTCGAGGACGAGGTCCTCCTCTTAAAGCAGTTCATGAAGGGCGTGCATGTCTACGGCTCTGAGCTTCGCGTCGGAGGCTTCTCAGGGTACCTGGCAGAGCTGCTCGTCCTAAGCTACGGCTCTTTTGCTGATGTTCTCCAGGCCGCTTCATCCTGGAAGCCTGGCCTGTGCCTGGACATCGAGGGGCATGGCAGAAAGAAGCATAAAGATCCTCTGGTCGTTGTGGACCCAGTTGATCCTGGAAGAAATGTTGCTGGCGCATTAACGCTGGACAAGATGCTCCAGTTCTCGGCTGCAGCGCGCTCATTCATGGTAGAGCCAGGCCTCGACTTCTTCTTTGCCTCGACGCCAGCTCCTCTCTCAGACGGGGAGTTTTGCGAGAAGATGGCTGCCAGGGGAACTCTGCCGATCCTGATAGATTTTGCTGCACCGGATGTGGTCGAGGATGTTCTCTTTCCTCAGCTTCGAAAAGCTGAAAGCTCAATTAGAGCCCTGCTGGAGCGCAGCGGTTTTTCTCTGCTTCGAAGCGATGTCTCAGCATACGGCGAGCGAGCCGTGATGCTCTTCGAGATGGAGATCTGGCAGCTCTCCAGAGCATGCCGCCGGGCAGGCCCGCCAGTCTGGCAGGCTGACCATATCTCTCGATTCCTTGCCGCCCACACTCAAATCCTATCTGGGCCTTATATTGCAGAAGGCAAGGTGATTGTCGAGGAGGCGCGCACGCACACCACAGCCGCGGGTCTCCTGGCTGCTGAGATCGGGGGCCTCTCTCTTGGCAAACATCTCTCTGCCTCAATTCGCGGCGGATGCAATATATATGTGGGATCGGGACTGCTGGCCATTAAGGACGAGAGATTTCGGATCTTCCTCTCCGAGTACTTCAGAGCAGAGTCACGCATCTTCTAGGCCTTCCTATTTGCAAGAAGATCTTCCTGTCAGGAAAAGCAATTCCAGTACCTGCTCTGGATCTTCTTGACCTCATCTATTCTGCGCGCGACATTCATATCCATGCCTCTTATCTCAGGCACATCGCCTCCGAATGCTTTGATCTCAGCGACTACGGCCTCAGCCGAAGCCCCAAGGTTGTATCCTCCCTCAAGCGAGGCAGCCAGCCTTCCCTTACAGCAGTCGTTGGCGATATCCTTGACAAGGCCAGCAATGGCTCCAAAGCCCTGTGATGTGAGGCGCATGCCGCCAAGCGGATCGTCCTTGTGAGGGTCCTGGCCTGCTGAGACGAGTACTATGTCGGGTTTAAACTCGAGAGCAATCGGCTTTAGGATCTCCCTGTAGGCCATCAAGTATCCCTCATCTCCCGTTCCTGAGGGCAACGGGACGTTGACCTTTGTTCCTTCTGCGCCGTCCTCACCCACCTCGTCGGCTCTTCCCGTTCCAGGATAGTGGGGATACTGGTGGGTGGAGAAATAGAGCACGGACGGGTCCGAATAGAATATGTCGTTTGTTCCATTGCCGTGATGGACATCCCAATCCGCTATGAGAATCCTCTTGCAGCCCCTGGACTGGGCATGCCTCGCAGCTATGGCGATGTTGTTGAAGATACAAAATCCCATTCCGCGATTTGTCTTGGCGTGGTGCCCGGGCGGGCGCACAAGTGCAAAGGCGCTGTCGTATTCTGAGATCACGGCATCGACTGCAGTTATGGCCCCGCCTGCGGCCATCAGAGCGGCATCATAGGATCTTGGCGATAGGATTGTATCGATATCCAGGTAGCCTCCACCGTGCTGGCAGATGGCATCGACCTGTTCGATATATCTCTTTGAATGAACTGCTGATACCTGATCCACTCTCGCGGGCTTTGGGGTTATGAGGTCGCAGTCCAGCCTCTCTGATTTTATCTTATCCAGTATTGCAGTGAGCCGTTCCTTTTTCTCGGGATGGCCGTCCGTTTCGTGCTCAAGATAGATGGGATGATAGATCAATCCTGTCTTAGACATGATTGCATGATATGCTATTGACTGCAAAAACTGTTTTCCCCCTGTTGCAATCTCAAGGCAGCCGGAGATGCAAATGTCCGCATTTCAAGGGTGCATTAAAAATTATAAATTTGCAAATTAATTAATAGTATTCTTAAAGATGTATTAATTGAGTACAATAGCTGCTTAGGTAGGATTCTTATGCCTCTTATGTCGATTGCATAAATCCGCGGAATAGCAGTGTTGTCTGGTGGCACCTATATTCTCTTGGGATCAGCGCTGTCCTGGGCGAGAATAGTCTTTAAATATCTGTTTGTGCATCCGATGTTGGGCCTAGTAAAGCTCTTTGGTCGATTGCTACTCTGGATAGGGAAAGAACAGCACCAAGCTGCCGGTAGAGGACCAAAAAAGATATAATAGGGAAATACTCTATCACTACCCTATAGTCCCTTATGGGATTTGAGGAGGGTGACGTAGCTATATACATGTCTGAAATATGCCAGGCCGAGATGGCAACGCTGGAAATGGTGTGCCACGGTATGTAGCATGGCGATTGAAGACTTTATTCAGGCAATAGTTTTAAGAATAATCAAACTGTATGCTGCTGAAAGTGATCGTGAAGGGTAAATAGGAGGTTAAAAGATGAAGAAATTGGCTGCAATTACATTTACATCGATGGTGCTGTTACTGGCAACAGCGATGGTGGTAGGAGCAGTCGACACAGTTGAAATTCGCGGAAAGGTCGCAACTGAAGGCGCAACCTGGACTGCGGATGACTTTGCCGGCTTCTACTATGATATTGATGACAACATCAAGACTGAAGAACTGACCACTGTGGTCGCAGATGGCAAGCTCGCTGAAGACGGTGGCGCAACATACACCACTACCGCTATGGCGGATGACTTCGAGTTCGAGGAATGGGGCCAGTACAACGTCATCGGCTTCCAGGCCGAGAAGTACTTCGCTGGATACATCGATA
Organism: Methanothrix sp.; assembly: GCA_041305505.1. Taxonomy (GTDB): domain Archaea; phylum Halobacteriota; class Methanosarcinia; order Methanotrichales; family Methanotrichaceae; genus Methanothrix. The sequence continues at coordinate 11,251 of JBFYLF010000019.1, forward strand.
CCGCTGACAGCACTGACGATATCCTCTTCGAGAAGTCCGACGATGAGAATGTTCTCTCCGACGAGCAGCTTCTCAAGATCCTCAAGGACGATGATACCGAGATGACCTTCACCTCCGGCACACCACTTGCGCTGGAAGAGGGATACGAGCTGTCCATCAAGTCCATAGATGTCGATGGCAACAAGGTTTTCATCGAGCTCAAAAAGGATGACGAAGTTGTAAGCAGCAAGGTCATCTCCCCGTCCAAGGACGGCGCGACCATGCTTGATAAGACCTATTATTACAAGATGGATATCGGCGACTCCAAGGATGTAGTAGTTGTCGCTGCTCACTTCAAGAACGCCTTCAAGGGCGCCGAGCAGGATCTGGCGACGGTTGATGGTGTCTGGCAGCTCTCCGACACATCCACAGATGTTTCTGAGAACACCGAGTACGACAAGATGACCATCCAGACCGTGGATGCAACCAGCATCACCATGAACAATGTGGACAACGAGCTAACCCTCAGCAGAAATAAGGACATCTCGCTTATGCCCGGCATAGCAATTAAGACTGCAGATGCCGATAGTATCAGATACTTTATCTACAAGAAGATCGCCAGGCCGGGAACTTATGAGGTACGGGGGACGGTAGCATCGGATATTTTATGCATCCCGAAAGCAAAGAAAAGCAATTTAGAATAAGGATTGCTTCGGCAAGTTATCGTTTATTCCATAACTTTCATTTT